>ONFH01000114.1 GCA_900317015.1 uncultured Erysipelotrichaceae bacterium
AGCTTAGATCAGGTGTGTCAGATGTCCTTAGTCGAAGTCATTGAGTGGGTCAAGAAAGTTCCAAACTGGGTACCCAATGAAATGAAACCGATGGCCGAAAGTATTTGTGCATCATTTTTAAATAATGCTAAACGTCTCATGGATCTTGGCTTAGGTTATCTCACATTAGATCGTGCGGGCTCAACACTTTCAACCGGGGAACGTCAGCGTATGCAGTTGGCTCGTTCCATTCGTAATGAAACAACGGGAGTTCTCTATGTCTTAGATGAACCATCCATTGGATTACATCCGGCGAATATTGAAGGATTAGTAGGCGTGATGGATGATTTAGTTGATGATGGGAATACGGTTGTCTTAGTTGATCATGATACGCAGGTCTTAAAACATGCGGATTATTTGATTGAAATGGGACCACAAGCAGGTAAGAATGGTGGTCATGTTATTGCGACGGGTTCTGTCGATGATTTGATTTCTAATAAAGAATCAATCATTGGTCCTTTTTTAGGAAATTGTCAAGTTCTTGTCAATCAATCTGTCCCTGAGGAACACTTATTTGATGAAGGAACAATCATTATGCATACCGATGCGATTCATACCGTGAAACCATTAGAAGTAAAGATTCCAAAAGGACGCTTAAGTGTTGTCACGGGTGTCTCTGGCTCTGGTAAGACAACCATGGTGCTTGAATCATTAGTCCCTGCTCTAGAGGCTTCAATTAATGAAGACGCCTTACCAAAACATGTCAAAGACATCGATGCCCCAGGCATTGAACACGTCAAACTCATTGATGCCACACCGATTGGCATTAACAATCGTTCGACAGTGGCCACCTATGCAAAAGTCCATGATGAATTAAGAAAAGCCTTTGCGAAAACAGAACAATCTATTCATCAGAAACTAAAAGCAGGAGCGTTCTCCTATAATACAGGAAAACTGAGATGTCCAACTTGTGATGGAACCGGTAGTGTCTCACTAGATGTGCAGTTCTTACCTGATGTTGAAATCGATTGTCCTGATTGTCGTGGGTCACGATATGGTCAAGAGGCATACGCGATCAAATGGACCAATCAGAATGGGGAATCCTATTCCTTACCAGAACTTATGGAAATGTCGGTTGATGAAGCCTTAAAAGCTTGTGTCGGATTAAAAAGTGTTGAACGTCGTTTAAATACGTTATCAGAGATGGGCTTAGGCTATTTAACATTAGGTGAAGAAACACCAGGCTTATCTGGTGGGGAAGCCCAGCGTTTAAAATTGGCGAGTGAAATGGGGAAAACGCAAAAGAATGCTTTATTTGTCTTTGATGAACCAACTATTGGTCTTCATCCTTTAGATGTCGAGACATTATTAAAAGTCTTTATGTCTCTTATTGATCAGGGGGCAACGATTGTCGTCATTGAACATGATCAGGATGTCATTAAAAATGCCGATTACATTATTGATATGGGACCACAAGGTGGCGAGTATGGTGGAGAGATCGTTTGCAGTGGGACCGTTGAGAAAATCAAACAATGTCCACAATCCTTAACGGGAAAGTATCTGAAGTAAATAAATCCAAACAAAGAAGAACATGAGTATAGAAAGTGATGCAGGCAATTGTTTTATTTGTTAGAACACGCAAACACTAAGGTTTAGGCCTTGGTGTTTTTTGAGCAATGACAATAAAATTAAAAACGTTTATCTTAAATGATGAAATATAGAATGTTTATGCCGGAGTGATCCGGCATTTTACATACGCTTTGGTCATATTATCTATTTATGTTTATAGCTTTTAGCAAAATGATGCTCCCTCTTTACTAAAAATGACAATGTTCTGTGCATTTATGACATGTTTTATTTCTTGTACAATAATTGATTAAAATGGGAATTGTTCAAGAAACAACTTTAAGGGGGGAAGAAAACATGTATTGTAGTAAAAGAAATGATAATCAAAAGAAGTCAATGATGATGGCTTTATGTGCATCAGCAGTCATTGCGGGATGCATGGGGATGAATTCAAAACCAGCTTATGCATATAGTGGATTAAGCAATCATAAAGTATCTGCTTATGTGATTAATCATGTTGATTATTATAGTGATGGGAAATGTTATTTAACAAATGAATATCACTATAATCGTGCTGGCTTGATTAGTAGAATTAAAGAATATGGCAGTAATTTAGATGATACTGATCAGGATATTTTCACTTATAAGAATCATCGACTTGTATCAATCAAAGTCACGTGTCCTTCAGGTAAAGATGACAGTTATACAGATAGCTATACGTATAATCGTAAAAATCATAATGTCGCAACTGCAATGGAAAAACTCACTAAAGGAAGCGATAGCGATTCAGAAAGCTATACAGAAGCTGCAAAATTTTCTTATAACAAAGGCAGTAAGAGAATTAACAGAAAGTATTTTGGGGCTACTGATGGGTACTTATATGCTCTCAATTATAGCTATAATAAGCAGGGATATCTCACTAATGTTAAAGAGGGAGATGACAAATTTTCTTATAGCTATTCTTATGATCGACATGGAACAGTGAGTCAAGAAGGCTATGACTATGGAAGTTCAACTGACTATTATAAATATGATAATACCTATGATGGGAATGGACGTTTAATTCAGTATACTTATACAGATACAAATGATGACGACTGGAAAGGTGTCTCTGTAAAAATTAGTTATAAGAAAATTTCCGTAAACTCACATTATAAGAAAGCACTTAGCATTCAACAGCAGTATTATTTACGTAATGGTAAATATTTTGATGAAGCAAGTAATAATTATTTAAATGCTTTAGCTGATGCTTATAAATAGCTTCAAGTAGGTTTATAAAGCACAAGTACGAGAGGGTAACCTCTCGTATTTTGATTAACATAAAAGTGACATGTCATTCATGCCGCTTGAATAATAGTATACTCGTTTTTACGATATTCATTTTTTAAACGGATCACTAAGATCCTATTATAAACGTTTCAATCTATGCTTTTTCAATAGGGGAGTGACATCGTTGAGTGATGGTAAGACTTGTTCTGTCATTTTTACGTATTGTTCTTCTGGCTGTTTCATATCAGGAATACAGATCACTTTGATTTGTCCATTATAGGCCGCTTGAATACCTGCTTCACTATCTTCTAGGACTAGGGCATGATTTTTTGAAACATGAAGTTTACGACAAGCTTTGATAAAGATTTCTGGATCTGGTTTACTATTTGTCACTTCATCACCACAGATGGAGTCATCAAAATAAGACGTGAGATGTGCCAAATTAAGAATAGAATCCACACGTTTACGGGTACTAGAGGTGGCTACAATCGTTTTATAATGATGCTTCTTTAAGTATTGTAAGAGTTCTAGTAATCCTGGTTTTAGTGGGACACCTTCGTTGATAAATCTACGTGCCATCAACGTATGTGTTTTCTTGAGTGCATCCTCATAGGGAAAGTTTTTTCCATAGACTTTTTCAAACTGTTTTTTCGCAATATCTGCCGTATGTCCTAGTAATGTGACATAAAAGTCTCGATCCATCGTAAGTCCCATTGTTTTCATCACTTCTTGATAACATTCAAATGTAACCCGTTCACTATCAATCATGAGCCCATCCATATCAAATATAATTGCTTGCATCGTATCACCCCGCACCTATTTTAGTTGAATTTGTTAAATACGCTAGATAAACTTGATGAATTCATGCATATTTTCAAGTAATGAAAATAAATTAAGGTGAAATATTTCAAAAGAACCAGAAAAGGACAAAATACAGAGATTGATCCATGTATTTTGTCCTTTTTGTTAAAGATAATCATTATGGAAGGGGATGCTGAGTCAAATAGATGGTATACCATTCTTCACGACTTAAAAGCGTACTACTAGCCTGAGCTGATTCTTTAAGATGAGTAGGAGATGTGGTGCCAATAATAGCTTGCATCTTACCGGGAATTCTTAGAATCCAAGATAAAGCAATAGCACTTGGTGTCACACCTTTTTCTTTAGCCAGCTTTTCTAAGATCGCATTTAACTTAGGATACTTTGGAGAATTTAAGAATGTGCCTTCAAAGACCCCGTATTGTAATGCGGACCAAGCCTGAATAAGCATACCTTCCTTTTGCATTGTTGGTAATAATGTACCATCACTATAAGCGAGAGGATTTTCTGTATTCACATTAAATGTCGCATCCACCATTGGTGAAAAGGCTGGAGATAGCTGAAGCTGATTGATCTTAAGCGGGACTTTGACAACACTTCTTAAATAGTTAAGCTGAGCACTATTCATATTAGAAACACCAAAGTAACGTACTTTACCTTCATGATAAAGTTTTTCAAAAGCACGACTCACTGATTCAATATCCATTAAGACATCAGGACGATGTAATAATAAACTATCTAAATGATCTGTATGTAAACGTTCAAGTGATTCCTTCACGCAGTTAATAATATAGTCTTCATCAAAATCATAATAAGTCATATCATCAGTGATATGGATCCCACATTTACTCTGTAAGAAGAATTGTTCTCTTAATTGTGGATGTTTTTTAAAGACATCACCTAAGTGTTTTTCACAGGCTCCTCGCCCATAGATATCAGCAGTATCAATGACATTGATTCCTGATTCTAGAGCTGTTTGTATTAATGCATACACTGCATCGGTGGTCATATCTTGAATACGCATAGATCCAAGAACGATTTCTGAAAGCTCTTGATTATCAAATGTTAATTTCATTTCTTTCGACTCCTTTAATTTCATAAAAAATAGATCCTAAGACATCATGTCTTGTATTCATTAATTCTAATATGATTAATCATTGAAAACAACTAAATTGTACGTACTTATGTGTAATCCTGATTAAAATAAGGATTTTATAAGGCATTGAATCATGTAAAGAATGACAAAATTCTGTATATTTATGACAGTTTTCATTTATAATAGGAATAAATGATAAAATGTGGTTATTAAGAGTGGTAATGGGAAGGGGAAAGATGTTATGTATTGTAAGTATTGTGGAAAGAAAGTCAGTGATCAGGTAAAGTTCTGTCCTTATTGTGGGAAGCCTATAGAAAAGCCTGATCAGGTGATCAATGAAGAACGTATTGAAGCATCTCCTAAGCAAGAAAGTAAACTTATATCAAATAGAGAATCAGAAAAACAAGTTAAACAAGAGGAAAAGACAGCTGTTAAACAATCAAATCCTAAGAAGAAGCATATGATTATTGCGATCGTAGCGATAGCAGTAGCCATTTGTTGCATAAGTATTGGGGTGGCAGCCGTGAATATTAATTCTAGTTATTCTTCATCATCTGATGATGGATCGACTTCAGAATCCTACGCGGTGCTTCTTGATGTCATTGATCGTATTGAATATTATGATGACAATGGTCTTTATTATACAGAAGAGTTTAACTATAACGACAAAGGATTAATAAATAAAATAGATGAATACGGAAAGAATTTGAATGATACAGATGAACGTGTTTTAACATATCAGAATCATCAGCTTATCTCTATTAAAGATTCATGCCCAACGGCAAAAGACGATACAATCATATATAAATATGAATATGACCCC
>ONFH01000117.1 GCA_900317015.1 uncultured Erysipelotrichaceae bacterium
CCTTATACGACGCCCGGAGAGCTTGTAAATGTGGTCAAGACGAAGACAAGCAGATTTGCGAGAAAGAAGTTCGGCGATACGGAGCTCAGGAAATACTACTCAAAACCTCTGTTCTGGAGCAGCAGCTACTTTGTTGCGACGGTAAGTGAAAACAGCCTGAAGGCTGTTCAGTCTTATATTCGGAATCAGTGAGTGGGCATTCATCCACGCCCATATCAGAGATATGGACGTGGTACTCTGCCCTTTTTAATAGAGATATGGACTGTAATCCTTTAAGTTTCTCAATTCATACAAGTCCGATGACGATCGGGCTTTTTGCCGTTATAAAAAAACAGGTAAAACACATGTTTAACCTTTAATCTTATCAAGAATATCATCTAAGTTGACATCTTTTGAACGATCAGTGAATTTGAATGTGACAGTATCATTTTCATCATATCTTGGAATGATATGAACATGGAAATGATGAACAGTCTGACCAGCAACTTCGCCAGCATTTGTTAAAATATTGCAGCCAGCAGCCCCCATGTTCTTCACAATTTGATTGGCTACCTTCTGAGCCACTTTATACACATGGGCAACGACTTCAGGATCAGCTGTTAAGATGCTTGAATAATGTTCTTTAGGAATGACTAAAGTATGACCATCAGTCGTCTGTGAAAGGTCTAAGAATGCTAAGCAGACGTCATCTTCATAGACGATCTTTCCGGGAATCTCTTTAGCGGCGATCTTACAAAAAATACAATCTTCCATTGTTTATCCTCCTTCGATTTGTTACATCTATTTTATAACTTTGTAAGCAAAAAGAAAAGGTGTCATAAAAATGACACCCTTGTGATCTTAATCTTTGATATAGTTCTTGTTGATCTTCTTGATGGCTTTCTTAAGCTTCTTGTCATAAACAGTGAAGTTATACTTCTGTAAGTAGTAAGCTTCGACATCCGTATCAGTATCTGATAAATCAGCTAACGCTTTAACGATCTTTGTCTTGTTGGCATCTTTATCAGTGTTGTAAACATAGACAACGACATACTTACTAGATGACTGCTTGATGGCAGTTCCATAGACTCCATCTTTTGTCATGTTAGAGAATGTTGATAACTTTGCCTTGATGGCTTTGTTTAATGTTGAAGTAGACGTCTTTGTCGTAACCATGGCATAGTCATTGGCGTTTGACTTATAAGTCTTGCTCTTCATGAACTTATTGAAGGCTTTTTCACTTGTCGATTTCTTGATGAGCTTAATGGCTTCAGATTCTTTAGAAACCGTGATGGCCTTGATATAAGCCACTTTATATTTCTTGCACTGTGCTTTGTAGTGATCAGTGAAGAACTTCTGTTTTAGTAAATCCTTCTTTGCATCAGGAATGACAGAATCCTGTTCGAATTCTTTTGTAGAGCTATAACCCATAGCTGAGGCATAAGACTTTAAAGAACCCATATAAGATTTGTAAGTCTTTTCTTTAGACTTCACAAGCTGATCGATCTGTGACTGATACTTGCTTGTTGGAATCAGTTTGTTAATGATCTGGTTATAAGCAGTATCGACAGTCTTCTGAGCACCAGATGTTGATAAAAGGTGTTCAAAATACTTCTGCTTAGAGATCGTGACATCACCTGAGACGATGTTCTTGTTATTTGAAACTTTGACCTGATAACCGTCATTGTCTTTTGTTAAGACATAGCCAGTTATACAGCAGGCAATTAAGACGACAACGACAATAATCAGTGCCGCGATCTTCTTCGTCATCTTGAAGTGATGTTCCTTTTTCACTTCTACCTTATGAACTTGTCTAAATCCAGAAAGGTCTTCATTCGTGGTAGTTTTCTTTTCTGCCATTATTTATCCTTCCTTTCTTTTGTTCTTGCGGCTAACTGCTTCTTCACATAGGCTTGTACTTTCTTCTTGATCGTTGCATCGCCATAATTAATGTGATAAGTGTTATACACAAGATATACGATATAGTTGTCATAAGTTAATAAAGGTGAGTCGATCGTCACATTCTTTAACTCTTTCTTGATCTCTGACTTACTTGTTGTATCACAATGTAAGATATAGAAGGCGCTTGTTCCGGTGATGACACTTGATGTCTGACCAGACTTTAAAGCTAATGCCTTTGCAGATACACCTGAAGCATATGTATTATCAAGAGAGTTTGTCGTATCGACAACGCCTAATGAACCATCAGCGTTCTTTGTACTGGTATCATCAGAATACTTGCTGGCAACACTGCCAAAGCTCTGACCTTCCTTTAATAAAGCCTGAACTTCTTTCAGCTTAGCCTTTTCACTCTTTGTCGGTGAACTTGGGTTAGTGGAACTGATGGAAATAATAGAGACCTTACGTGGAGTGGCCATCTTGTAATAATCATTATAGACGCTATCGAAGTGTGCTTTGACATACTTCTTGATCATCTGTGAGTACTGGATCGAATAAACAAGCTTCTTTTTATAATCGGAGATACTTGTATACTGTCCCGAAGATTTCAGATCGCTCTTTAAAGCACTTAAAGCTTCTTTTTCAGAGCTATACTGCTGCTTATAAGAATTTAAGACATTCTTATACATTTCATTCGCACTTTCTTTCATGTCACTGGTAGCTGGGAATTTTTCATCAATCAGCTGATCTAAGACATAAGAAAAAAGTGATGAATCACTATTGGCTCCTGAACTTAATGATTTATACAGATCATCTGCATAAATATTACCAACGGACGTGGAAGCGGCAACGCTTTTGCCGTTCTCTGTCTTTCCTCCTGCACTACATCCAGTGAATAAGAGGGTGCAAGATAAGGCAAGAGCCGTAATCTTTTTGGCTTTCATTGTAACCTCCTTAATTTATATACCCGAGAATCGTAACATAATTACCTCATCTTTTCAATGATTCGCCCAAAAATCCCACTTTCTCACATAAAATAATTAATCATCTAATTTGTTTAATAGGGCTTATTAGTTTATAATAAGCTAACGAGGTGAAAAGAATGTCAGTATTAGAAATCAAGGATCTTCACGTAAGTGTAGAAGACAAGGAGATCCTTAAAGGAATTAATCTAACAATCAAAACAGGGGAAACTCATGCCTTGATGGGTCCTAACGGTAATGGGAAATCTACATTACTTTCCACAATCATGGGTCACCCTAAATATAAAGTAACACAGGGTTCCATCACATTAGATGGTGAAGATGTATTAAGCATGAGCGTTGATGAACGTTCAAGAAAGGGAATCTTCTTAGGAATGCAGTATCCTGAAGCGATTCCAGGGGTCACGAATAGCGATTTCCTAAGAGCCGCTGTCAATGCAAGAAGAGATGAACCAATGAAGCTCTTCACATTCATCAGAAAGCTTGATTCAGCTATTGATGAATTAAAGATGGATGAGAACTTAGCCCATCGTTATTTAAATGAAGGCTTCTCTGGCGGTGAGAAAAAACGTAATGAGATCTTACAGATGAAATTATTAGATCCTAAGTTTGCCTTATTAGATGAAATCGATTCAGGGCTTGATGTCGATGCCTTAAAGATCGTCAGTGATGCCATTAACAATATGAAATCAGATCATTTAGGCTATGTCATCGTCTCTCACTATGATCGTCTTTATGAACTCGTCAAACCAACACATGTTCATGTTTTAGTCGATGGGAAGATCGTAGTCGATGGCGGTTACGAGATTGCCGAACGAATCAATAAAGAAGGCTTTGAATGGGTAAAAGAGCTTGGTGTGGAATTTAAAGAAGAAAATGAAGAGGTCCGTGCAAATCCTACAATGTTAGGTGCATGTGCGGCCAAGGTCGTTGCCGATGAGTCATCTAAAAATTAGTTATGATGATTATATCGTCATCAATGATGGACAAGTCACAAGCGAACATTTACCTAGTAATGTCAGCTTTGACGATCACACTTTAAAATTCACACTCGGTGCACCGATTGCCCTTCATGTGGTCCTCATTATGTCTAAAGACTATGAGCTGACCTATGAATTTGGTGCCCATACCCATGCGGAGATCATTGAGACAAGAGCCATCAATGATGAAGCAACATTAACAAGAACAATCAATGCGCAGGAAGAAGCCAATGTTCAGTTCTTTAATGAAAATATGAGTAACTCTCATCACAAGTTGACATTCATCGATCAGGGAAATATTGATGCTTATGCCCATGTCGAAATGGGCTATGCGGAATTATCTGATGATTCGATCGAAGCCAACTATCATTATCACTTAACAGGTGTTGAAGCATCGATGAAGCTTCGTATGGCCATCTTAAGTAAAGAAGCCGAAAAGAAGCATTATACGATCAATCTTGAACATAATGCGCCTCATACAACAGGCATCATGGATAACTATGGGGTCGCTAAAGATACTGGCCGTTTAGTTATCGATGGCATTGGCACGATCAAGAAAGCTATGAAAGGATCTGAATCTCATCAGACCAATAAGATCATGGTCTTTGATCAGGGCTGTTATGCCAGTGCCAATCCATACTTATTCATTGATGAATATGATGTCGCAGCCAGCCATGCCGCAGCCGTTGGCCGTATGGATGAAGAACATTTATACTACTTGGAATCAAGAGGTCTGACGAAGCGTGATGCGATGCAGCTTATTACATATGGTTACTTAAAGCCAGTCATCAATGTCGTAGATAATGAAATGTTAAAAGAACGTTTTGAAGAAGCGTTAACGAAGGTAGGTGCATAGTATGTATGATGTAAAGAAAATTAGAGCCGATTTCCCAATGTTGAACGGTGACGTCACGATGCAGGGAAAACCTTTGATCTACCTTGATAACAACGCCACGACTTTAAAGCCAAAATGTGTGGCTGATGAAGTTTATGGCTATTTAACAAAATGGACCAGCAATGCCGAACGTGGGGACTATGATCTCTCTCATGTCGTCGATACGAAAGTTGAAGGCGCTAGAGAAGATATTCAGAAGTTCATCGGTGCTAAAGACGCTCGTGAAGTCGTCTTCACTCAGGGGTCTACGGATTCCTTAAATATGGTCGCTTATGGCTATGCTTTAGAACACCTGCATGAAGGTGATGAGATCTTATTAAACGTTGCTGAACATGCCTCTAATGTTCTTCCTTGGTTTGATGTAGCGAAACTCACAGGCGCTAAGATCACTTATGCCAATTTGGACGAAGATGGTCGTTTAACACTTAATGAGATCAAGAAAGCCACGACAGAACATACCAAGATCATCAGCTTTGCAGCGGTGACAAATGTTATGGGCTATTTAGCACCAGTCAAAGACATCACTTCATTCGCTCATGAACATGGTATCATCGTCGTCGTTGATGGGGCCCAGAGCGTTCCTCATGTTGTTACGGATGTTGTGCGTGATGATATTGATTTCTTAGCCTTCTCAGGACATAAGATGTTAGGTCCAACTGGTATTGGTGTCTTATATGGCAAATATGAACTCTTAGAACAGTTAAAGCCAACACGTTTTGGTGGTGGTTCGAATGCCCGTTTTGATGTCGATGGTTCATTGACATTAAAGAGCATTCCTCATCGTTTTGAATCAGGAACTGTGAATATCGAAGGCATTGTTGGTTTAGGTGAAGCCGTACGTTACTTACAGAAAGTTGGTATGGAAAACATCCATGCACATGAATTAGAATTAAGACAGTATGCCATTGAAAAGCTTGCACAAGTGGATAAGGTCACGGTTTATAACCCTAAGGCAGAAGGGGCGATCTCTTTAAATATTAAAGGGGTCTTTGCTCAGGATGCCGCATCCTTATTCAATACCTATGGCATTGCCGTACGAGCTGGTAACCATTGTGCCAAGCTCTTAAAGCATTACTTAGGGACCGATGCGACTGTAAGATGTTCATTATATCTTTATAATACAAAAGAAGAAATTGATCAGTTTGTAGAAGTATGTAAGAAAGGAGATGACTTCTTAGATGCGTTCTTTGGATAATCCATTGATTTTAAG
>ONFH01000126.1 GCA_900317015.1 uncultured Erysipelotrichaceae bacterium
AGTTTTTGATATTCAAAATTATTTTGCAAAATCAATTCAAAAATTGAATATTTTGGGATAAGTCACCTAATTGCGAAAATCACTAATTTTTTTAATAAAAAATGGACTAATAATAAAAAACAGAAAACGAGTTTTGTATGCAAATGCTATAAACTATATTATTGATGTTATAATATGAATATAATTTGCAAACTGATCATCAGAGTAGTCAGACATGAAATGCACTATACTTTATATAAGGTCACCCAGGACAAAAGGTGGTATACCGTTGAGAAAGATGTAGAAGCGAATTATTTCACTAATCTTCCTGATGACATAGCAGCCCAAGAAGTAGCCATGCTGTATTCAGCCTTTAGGTGGAAGGAAGGTGGAATCACAGTTCTTTCGTCTGAAGGTTCATATGAATATCGAACAGTTCAACACCCATAATCCAAAGGCAATAATAAACGAGATATGCGGGAAGGTATTCTTTTCAAACCTCATCGGTCTTGTATATCAGGCAACACAGATAAATTTGGAAAGCAGGGACAAAAATCGGGACAGACTTGCCAAATATGAGAAGAAGGTGAATTTTAAGAATCTGCTCAGGCTGCTCTACAAGTCAGATTTCATTAAGGCGATATGCTCAGGCAGGCTCTCATTAAGAAGGGTTCGTCAGTTAATAATTGAAGCGATAAAGTCCACTGTGTCAGTAAGACGCAACAGACATTTTCAGCGCTGGAGTAAGCATTATAAAAACATTCCTAACAACAGACATAGAATAGATGGAAGATCGGATCCGCCGCTAAAAAACACAAAAAAAGAATAAAGCTGTTAGATCGGAATAAGTCAAATTATTCCGATTTTTATTTATGATCATATCATTTATTCGAACAAAGTTCTTGTCATGAGAAGAAGTATAAACAGACGAATGACTGGGATCTTGTTAACTAGTAATATGAATCAGGATGAGATGTACTCGTTCTGATTTTTTCTTTTCTTCATGAAAGCTCTGCTTGTTGTAAATGATCGTGAAGACTTTTATAATTTATTTAACAAAAAGTAAAGGAAGGGTAGGAAAATGAAGAAATTAACGCGTTTATTGATTGCATTGCTGATGGTATTTAGCAATTTATCAGGCATTCATGGGGAAGAATCTTTATCAGCAGTGGAAAAGATCACTTGGCAAAGTTATCAATATTATACAGATGCTGCCGGAGTAAGATTTTCCTGGACACCGGTTGCCGGGGCTGATGGTTATGAGATCAAACAGCACGTTGATGGATATGATGTTGATAAGCATATCATCAACTATACGACTTATGTTTTTGTATCACAGGACGGAGCTTACAATCATTTCATGGTGCGTCCTTATAAAGTTGAAAATGGACAAAAAGTTTTTGGACCATGGAAAACTTTCCATTATACTGAAAAAATGATGGATAAATTGACTGCAAAGACACTTTATTATAAGAATACAAAAACTTATCAACGTGTTATGTTACGATCTCTTTCAAAAGCGAAAGCAAGCTACAAAAAGGCAATGATCGTTGAAGGTCATTATGAAGATATTGGCCCGATTTATTCAGGGACTGGAAAAACATATAACTATAAATTATCTCCTAAGTGCAAGTATTATACATGTGATGAAAAAATGTTTAAGGAGACAAATTATTGGAAACTTATTAAAGTGAATAAGTCTACATTTAAGAAAAGTTTTAAAAAATATGCAATTCTTGGTAAGGATAGTTTGTGGACAGTAAAAATTAAAGGAAAGAAATATGTATGTTCTAACTTAGGACATATTGCCTATGTAAAAGTAAAAAATAAACAGATCGTCGAATTACGATTATTGCTAGAGCAGTAATAATTGGTCGAATAGATCAGGGGATGTCTTCATGGCATCTCTTTTTGATTGTGGATCATAGGTATCATTTACCGTACTGGTATCTTAAAAAATCGTACTTGTGGGACTGATAATACGATTATATTATTAAACCAGGTTAAAAAAGTGACTAGAGGAGAATAAAACTATGACAAATGTCGAAAAAGTAGATCAGTTTTTAACGGATGCAAAAGTTTATTATTTTTTAACAACTGATGGAGATTAGCCTAAGGGACGCCCTTTTGGTTTCCATTTGTTAGATGATGGGAAGATTTATTTTGGATGTGGAACTTTTAAGAATGTTTATAAACAGCTGACAAAAAATCCTAAAGTAGAAATCTTAGCTTTAAACAAAAATCAATTCATGCGCTATGACGGAGAAGTTGTGATCGTTAAAGATGATGCTTTATTAGAAAAGACACGTGAAGTCATTCCACAGATCATGAAAATGTATGATAAGAATGGTTGGGAAATGGGTTTATTCTATTTGAAGAATGGTCATGTTGAAATTCATGGCATGATGGATTTAATTGAAGAATTCGATGTCTAAACAATCGACGATTGAGGATCGCTTTGGGCATTGCCCCTATGCGACTGCACAATCTTTAATTTCTGGAAAATGGGCGGTCCTGATCATGAAATATCTTTCAGAGGGTCCAGTCCGTTTTAATGAGTTACAGAGACTCATGCCTAAGATGAGTCATGCAACACTTTCTACACAGCTGAAGACACTCATGAAGCATGGACTCGTCATAAGAAAAGAAGATCCTCATGTGACTCAAAAAGTAGAATATGAATTAAGTGAGATTGGTCATCAGTTCAAGCCAGTTCTTGATGCGATGGCCTTATGGGGCAAACAATATATTGCTTATATGAATGAACATAAAGAAGGGGAAGATCAATGATCTTCCTCTTTTCTTCTTGGATCATGAATCACGAAACTATGGTATAATAGAGGAAGATATGTGGGGTGTAGACTATGAGCAAAAAGCATAAACTGACTGATGAAGATGAGGAAATCATTCGCAGATCAGCTATGAATCAAGAGATGGAAAACAATCCATTGACCAAACATGAAATTGCGTTTCAGCGTGAACTTATGGAAAAGGGGATCACCGGTGAAGAAGCCATCAAGCGGATCCTTGAGGATGTAAAAAAGCAATCACAATGAAAGAAGGAAGAAGGATCTCGTTAGGAAACTCATGGGATTTTATTTTTGTAGAGCAGTCGTTTTCAAAAGAAGTGTGAAAGGACATGAGATATAATAAGAAGGGATGTCTCAAGGAGGCGCTATATGAAAAAGTATTTTCGAAGATCTTATGTCTTACGTTACCTTGTGATCGTATTAGTTTTATGTGTGACTGCTATGGGTATGACGATCATGAGGCTTTCACAGATGGGAACAGAACCATTTTCCTGTCTGAACTATGCCATCAGTGAACATTTCCATGTGCCGATGGGTATGACGATCATTGTCATCAACTTGGTCTTGTTAGTTTTTACATATCTGAATATGAAGGAGTCATTAGGCTTTGGGACGTTTGCCAATATGTTTTTAATTGGTAACTTTGCAGACTTCTGGATGAAGATCTTAAAGCCAATCTTATCTCCTTTTGCGACAACGATGATTTCAAGATTGTTCATGCTATGTATCGGGATGGTCATCATGGTCTTTGCCTGTTCGTTTTATTTAGCAGGCATGTTAGGCATGGCACCTTATGATTCTTTTGCTTATGTTCTTGAAAAGATGACGAAAGGGAAGTTTCCATTTAAATGGGCGAGAGTGTTCACGGACAGTTTATGTGTATTCATTGCTTTTTTGATTGCCAGGACGAATAGGACACAATGGCAGATCATTGGCATTGGAACGATCATCATGGCATTCTTTATTGGACCTTTACTTTCGTTCTTTAGAGAGCGCATTGCCGATCCGTTTATGAAGATGTTAAAAAATCTTCCTTCATAGTCCTGACAAAGCGATAAAGAAGAGAGGATCGCTAGAATTTATGAGGTAAATGGTATATCATTAAGTCATATGAAAATGAAATGATTTGGAGGATTATTATGGAACACATTTTAAAAATGAACGTTGTTTTACATGAAAAGATCTGGGGTGGAACAGCTTTAAAAGAGTTTGGTTACACATTGCCAAGTGACCACACTGGGGAAGCTTGGTGTATCTCAGCTCATCCTCATGGTGACTGTACGATTGCCAATGGGGAATTTGAAGGAAAGACTTTATCAGAAGTGTTTGCCTCTCATCGTGAACTCTTCGGTAATGTGAAAGGGGAGGAATTCCCATTACTGATCAAAATTATCGATGCCAACGATAATTTATCCGTTCAGGTCCATCCTGATGATGCCTATGCCAAGGCTCATGAAAATTCATTAGGAAAGAATGAATGCTGGTATGTTTTAGATGCCAAAGAAGGCACAAAGATGGTCATGGGTCATCATGCCAAAACACAGGAAGAATTAGATCGTGATATCGATGAAGACCGTTATGATGATCTCTTAAATGTGATCGATATCAACAAAGGAGACTTCTTTGATATCCCAGCTGGAACATTACATGCCATCTGTTCTGGTTCCGTGATCTATGAAGCACAGCAGTCTTCTGATATTACGTATCGTGTTTATGATTATCATCGTAAAGATGCCAACGGCAATGAACGTGAACTTCATGTTCAGCAGGCTAAGGATTGTATTAAAGTGCCTGCCAATAATGAAAGAAATCAGTTATTTGTCAATAAGAAGATCGAATATGGGACGTGTACGACATATTTAAAGAACCAGTACATGACGGTTATGAAGTTTACTGTTCATGGACATGGCATGATCGTCAATGATGCACCATTTGCCTTAGTTACAGTCACAGAAGGTTCCTTTACATTAAATGATATGGAATTTAGAAAAGGAGATAACTTTGTTGTCTGCTCAGACGTCAAAGAATTAAATTATGATGGTGACTTTGAAGCCATGGTCACGACATTATAAAAGGAGGAAATTATGAAAGACGCATATCAAAAATCACTAGAACTGCATGAAAAATATCATGGTAAATTAGAGGTCGTTTCTAAAGTCCCTGTTGATACAGCGGAAGATCTTTCCGTTGCTTATACACCAGGGGTCGCACAGCCTTGCTTGGAAATTGCGAAAAACAAGGAAGATGTCTATAAATATACATGGAAGAGAAATTCAGTAGCAGTCGTCAGTGATGGCACAGCTGTCTTAGGCTTAGGTGATATTGGTCCTGAAGCAGCCTTACCTGTTATGGAAGGAAAATGTATTTTATTTAAGAAGTTTGCCGGGATCGATGCGGTACCAGTTGTCCTTGATACAAAGGATCCTAAAGAGATCATTGAGATCGTAAAGAAGATCGCCCCAACATATGGCGGCATCAACTTAGAGGACATCAGTGCTCCAAGATGTGTCGAAATTGAACGTACTTTAAAGAAAGAATGTTCAATTCCAGTCTTTCATGATGATCAGCATGGCACAGCCATCTGCTTAACAGCTGCTTTGATCAATGCCTTAAAAGTTGCAAATAAGAAACCTGAAGACATTAAAGTTGTCATTAGTGGAACAGGAGCTGCTGGTTCTTCGATCATTCATATGATCCATGACTTAGGGGTCAGAAATATTTATGCTTTCAATATCAATGGCATCGTCATCAAGGATGATGCAGATTCTTATGATTTCTTAACAAAAGAATTAGCGGAGATCACGAACTTAGATCACAAGCGTATGACAATGAAGGAAGCAATGGTTGGTGCTGATGTCTTCATCGGTGTCTCTGCACCTCACTTAGTCACTGAAGAGATGGTCAAGAGCATGAATGAGAAGAACATCGTCTTCCCAATGGCGAACCCAGAACCAGAGATCACTTATGAAGAAGCCAAACATGCCGGTGCTTATATCGTCGGCACAGGACGTTCTGATTATCCAAACCAGATCAACAATGTCCTTGCTTTCCCTGGTTTATTCAGAGGGGCTTTAGATGCCCGTGCACCACAGATCACAGAAGCGATGAAAGTGGCTGCAGCAAGAGGGATTGCCTCACTTGTTTCTGATGAGGAATTATCACCTGATCATATTATTCCTCAGGTCTTTGATCCTCGTGTTTCAAAAGTGGTCGCTCAGGCCGTTGTCGACGAAGTCAATAAAGATAAATAATTGAAAAAAGGAACTTTGCGAAAAGTTCCTTTTATAATACGACTTTGTAGCCATCGTGATCTGGATAAAGGATCGTTGTCTGATCGGTATGAAATTCTTTTTTTAGACGCTTAGAAAGATTATAGTTGCCAAAGTAATGAATTGGTAAAACATAATCCGTCTTTACACGTTTTAAAAATTCTTCAAGACCATACAGCCAGGCACCTTCGAGACGATCATCGACGACGACACAGGATAAATCAAAGTGTTCATTCGTGAGATGACCAATTTCTTCAAGGTAATGATCTCTCTGCCAGTTATTGTCTTGATCGGGTTCACCGATCCAGTACCAGAAATGAAGATCGCCGGCAAAGTAAAGTGATTTGCCTTCTGTGTGGATGACAAAGGCGACGCCCTGATCCGTTGAGAAGAGAGTATCGATCTCTACATCATCAATCGTGTAATGATGGTGAGGGGAGACAGTCACATGGTCGTGATGTGTTTTGATATCATCGGATAAGATATACGTCTTATGAGGATGCTTGATGGAAAAGATCTTTGATGAATAATGATCATAATGTGCATGACTGGCGAAGATATAAAGCGGTTGATCTAAGTTGATATTGAGCGGACCTTCATAATAATCGAATAAGAGACTTTTATGTTCTAATTCAATGAGGACACCGCTATGATGAATGAGTGTAACGTTCATCGTTATAAAAAAAGAATAACCCGAGGGTTATTCTTCTTCTCCATCTGAATAGTTAGAAACATTATGATAAACCTGGTCAACGTCTTCGCAGTCATTTAATAAGTTCATTAATCTTTCGAACATTGTCATGTCTTCGCCTTCAAGTTCAACTGTTTCAGTAGGCTTTGTCTGGATCTCATCCACATCAAATTCTACATTTGGTAATTTTGCCTGAATTGCAACCTTGATGGCATTGTAGTCAGTAGGTTCACCAGTGATCTTGATTGAACCATCGTCTAATGTTTCAAGATCCTTTGCATCAACTTCGCCTTCAATTAAGGCATCTAATGCTTCTTCTTCGTTCATTCCTTTGAACTGGATGACTGATTCTACATTATATAAGTAAGAGACTGAACCTTCAGCACCTAACTTAGAATGTGCTTTTGTGAATGCAGGACGTACCTGTGAGATCGTTCTGTTGACATTATCAGTTAAGCATTTCACGATCAATGTAGATCCGCCAGGGCCGAAACCTTCGAACTGTAATTCTTCATAGTTATCAGTTGCACCGTTCTTTACACGGTTAATAGCGTTATCAATAACGTGTCCAGGAACCTGGTCTTTTTTAGCTTTCGCGATGATAGCTCTTAAAGATAAGTTTGCATCTGGATCAGGACCACCTGACTTTGCTGCCTGATAAATTTCCTTACCATAGTAAGAATAGATTTTTGTTTTCTTAGCAGCAGTTGCAGCCATTGAGGCTTTACGTACTTCATGAGCTCTACCCATTATTAATTCCTCCTCGTAAAATTACTTGTTAATTATATACAATATAGGCTACCATTTCAATATTTTTATTATAAGAATAGATTCCTTACAAGGGCATTTTATAAATTTCTAGGAAATTCTTTTCCTTCTTTTTGACTGATCATGATAAGCTTGAAGGGATCAGAAATGGAGGTATGTCTCATGAAGAAACTCATCATCATTTTCGTATCGCTTGTCCTTGCTGGATGTACACAAAAGACGATTACATCTCAGACAAAAAAGAAAGCTTCTCATAAAGTCACCGTTGTCCTTGTGACAAAGAGAGAGGATCACAACGGTCGTACAGATACCTTTGAATATAATAAGAAGGGTCGTTTAACCGCTTTACATTATAGCGCCTTAGCCAACTTTCAGCTGTCTTATAAAAACAATGATCTTATAAAGATCAGTTATCAGACACTTATGGACGGGGAGAATCCTAAAATCCATGTGACGTCTACAAATGGTTTGTTAAAGAATCTGAGTTATAAGGAAAAAGGCATCCATTATTCGTATCATGCGACTTATATAAAAAAGAAAATAAAACGCATCATTTATAAAGAAGATGATCAGACGTCCATCATCACTTATAAGTATAAGCAGGATCAGCTAATCAAGGCGGTAAAGACATCGGAAAATCATAAGATCGTTTATATTTATCATTATGATGACAAGCATAACTGCGATGGTGTGACGAGGAATGGCAAGAAAGACAACTATGCGTTAGGTTATGATCAAAACGGTGTACTTACGACATGTCGAACAAAAATCCATCACTATCACTATACTTATAAGATGATCAAGGTCGATCAAACACTTGTTCCTTATATAGCTTTAGAGCATTTCTTAACATATGGTGATCAGCCACTTATGATTTTAGATGAATAGTCATCAAATCAAAAATTCACGCAAATGAAAGAATAGGAATTGCTTATGATCCCGTTTCAGCATAAACTTTTAATAAGGTTTTTATAAAATTTAAAAGAAAGAGTTGTGAGAGAATGAATCATTCATTTCGTTTTGCTAAAAGAGAAGATACAGCTTTAATCTTACAATTTATTAAAGACCTGGCCCAATATGAGAATATGCTTGATCAGGTGGCTGCCGATGAAAACACACTTGAACATTGGATCTTTGATGAGAAGAAACTAGAAGTCGTCTTTGTTCTTGACGAAGAGGGAAAGGAAGCGGGCTTTGCTTTGTTCTTCTATACGTTTTCGACATTCTTAGGAAAGCCGGGTCTTTATATCGAGGATCTTTATGTGAAACCGGAGTATCGAGGAAGAGGCTATGGCAAAGGCTTGATCAAAAAGTTGGCTGCAATAGCAGTCGATAGAGGATGTGCGAGATTAGACTGGATGGTCTTGAACTGGAATCAGCCAAGCATTGCTTTTTATCAGTCACTTGGGGCAAAGCCAGTCGATGATTGGACCGTTTATCGTGTAAGTGGTCCGACGCTCAATGATCTGGCTACCTCTGAGAAATAAAATAATCATTCTATGGCACTGACCTTAAGGTGAGTGCCTTTTCTCTAAAAGGAAAATTGATGGCTAAAAGAAAAAAGATTAGGTAATCAGAACGTTGTATGATATAGTGGGTGAGGTGATTTTTCATGAATAAACTGATTATAATTGGGGCAGGCGCCTCTGGTGTCTATTTATCCTACTTAATCAAAAAAGCAGAACCATCTCTTCAGGTGATCGTCTTAGAAGCAAACAAGACACCTTTGAAGAAGCTTTTAGCAACTGGGAATGGACGCTGTAATTTATCAAATCAGGATCTTGATCCTTCTCATTATGAGACAGACGCTAAAAATAAAGTCAAAGCGATCATTGATGACTTTGATATGGTCGAAGAGATGAAGAAGCTTGGCCTCTATACAAAATATTTAGGCAATCTTCTTTATCCAAGAAGTGAACAGGCCAAAAGTGTGATGTCGATCCTTTATAAGAGAGCAACACAAGCTGGTGTCGTATTCTTGTTTGAACAGAAAGTGATCGATATTGAAGCAGGTAATGGTTATATCATAAAAACAGACAAGCAGACATTCCATAGCGATGGCCTTGTTTTAGCTATGGGGACAAGAGCCGGTAGGCTTTCCAATGATTTCAATCGCTTAGACATCGTCAAGCATCTTCATTTGAAAGCTCGTCCTTATATGCAGATGCTCGTTCCAATGTTAACAGATCCGCTCTATAAATCCTTAAAGGGTGTGAGAGTGAAGGGACACTTCACTCTGAAGAAGAAAGAGACCGTGCTTCATGAAGAAGATGGAGAAATGTTATTTACAAACTATGGGGTCAGTGGGATCGCCATTATGCAATGTTCCCGCTATTATCAAAAGGGTGTCAGCTTACATTGTGATCTTGTTCCAGAATATTCCTATGAAGAATTAAAAGATATCATTTCACATCTTGATACATTAGAAGGGCTTTTACCAAGAGAACTTTGTGAATTGATTGAAAGAAAGAAACTAGATCCTTTAAAAACAATGAAAGATCTGACTTTTACGATCAAAGGATTAAGAGACAGAGAATTTGCCCAGGTAGAAAAGGGTGGTCTTTTAATGAGCAACTTTGATGAACATTTAGAATCTTATCAATATCCTCATCTTTATGCTTGTGGGGAGATCTTAAATACGACCGGCGACTGTGGCGGATATAATTTACACTTTGCATTTGCAAGTGCCAAGGCCATTGCCAAAGGTCTAGAAAGGAGCAGCCATGTTAAGAATTAATAATATTAAACTGAGATTAAATGAAAATGACTATGCTGGTGCCATCTCATCTAAGATCAACGTTCCAAAACGTCAGATCCATGATGTCATTTTATTAAAACGTTCCATTGATGCCAGACATAAGCATGTCAATTATATTGCCTCTTTTGCATTCTCATGTGATCATGAAGATCGTGTCAAAAAGCGTCAGTCAAAAGTATTAAGCGTTTATATACCATATGTTTATGAATATCCAAAAAAGAGTGATCAACGTGTCATTGTCGTAGGCAGTGGGCCAGCAGGTCTGTTCTGTGCTTATGTGCTTGCTTTAAGTGGCACAAAGGTCACTTTAATTGAACGAGGCAAGTGTGTCGAAGAACGTGTCAAAGATGTCGATGATCTTTTTGAAAAAGGAATCATCCATCCTGAAAGCAACATTGCCTTTGGTGAAGGCGGTGCAGGGACATTCTCAGATGGTAAACTAACGACAGGTACTAAAAATAAACGTATTCGTTTCGTTTTAGAGACTTTTATCAAACATGGAGCTCCAGAAGAGATCGGCTATGAAGCCATGCCACATATTGGGACAGACCGTCTAAGAGGCGTTCTTATCTCAATGCGTAAGGATCTCATCGCTCATGGTGGAGATGTCCGCTTTGAAACAAAGTTCCGTGATTTTAAAGAAGAGGATGGAAAACATCTTGTCTTAGTCTCACATCAGGGACAAGAAGAATGGCTAGAGACGGATGCTCTTGTTTTAGCAATCGGTCATAGTGCACGTGATACGTATGAAGTTTTATCACATAAGTTGAATATGAGTCAGAAGGCATTTGCGGTCGGTGTGCGTATTGAACAGAAACAGGAAAAAATCAATGAGATCCAGTATAAAGCGGATGCTCATGATCCGCATTTAAAAGCAGCACCTTATAAATTAACCGCAAGAACATCTCAAGGTCGAGGTGTTTATACATTCTGTATGTGTCCAGGGGGCGTTGTCGTTCCTTCAACGGAAGAAGAAGGTCTCTTATGTATTAATGGGATGAGCTATTATGCCAGAGATAAAGAAAATGCCAACAGTGCTGTTCTTGTCAATGTCAATACAGAAGACTTTGGCAGTGATGATGTTTTAGCTGGTGTGAAGTTCCAGAAAGAACTAGAAAAGAAGGCCTGGGCCCTTGGTGGCGGACATTTGAAAGCACCAGTTCAGCTTGTCGATGATTATATGAACAATGTCACAACGACAAAACTAGGCAAGATCACACCTTCTTATCGTCCAGGATATACTTTGGCAGATCTCAATAAAGTCTTTCCTGAATTCATAAATGAAAATCTCAAAGAAGGCCTACAGATCATGAATCATAAAATGCCAGGCTTTTATGATGAAGATACCGTGATCACAGCTGTTGAATCACGTTCATCAGCACCTGTTCGTATTGAACGTGACAAAGAGATGAAAGCATCAACATCATGGATCTATCCAATTGGTGAAGGGGCAGGTTATGCCGGCGGCATCATGTCTTCTGCCGTTGATGGTATCATCTGTGCCGAAAAAATCTGCGAATAAAATATGTTTAATTGATGTGATTTGATTAAGAAAATATCCCATAATTTCTTAAGAAAAAATTAAGAAGTATATAGACAAGAGCTTGCACAATTGATATAATTGTGGTCAAAGGAGAAATCAGCCATGCAAAATAAAAAACCAAACCACACAATTCCATTATCGAAAAAGACAATGAAACGTTTGAAAAATAAGAAATTTCATAAACGCGTTGTTATGACTTCTTTTGGCTGTATGGCTGTCATTGCGCTTGGCAGTTATTTTGCGGCTGATCGTGAAGCACCGACGATTAAAGAAACGACGAAGACCGTTGCTTTTGGGACAAAGCTAAGTAAAAGCGATGTCGTCGTTCAGGATAATCGTGAAGATCGTAAAAACCTTGTCATTAAGATCGACAAGTCACAATATAATGCAAAGAAACTTGGGACTTATAAAGTAAAAGTCCAAGTGACTGATTCATTTAATAATACAACGAAGAAAACAATGAAGATCAACGTCGTTGATCGAGAATCACCAGTTGTGAAGGGCAATAAAACAAAGAATGGTGAAATTCTCGTTGAAGCCGGCGGATCTAATGATTTATCTCATTACCTGACCATCACTGATAACGTAGATGGGAATCTTTTCAAGAAAGCAAAATTTTCAAAAACTCTTGATACAAAGAAAACAGGCTTACAAATTATTGATGTCGAAGTGCGTGATTCTTCTGGTAATGAAACACGTCAATCTTTAAAATTTAGAGTGATTGACTCACAGGCACCAACGATCCTTCATAAGTATACGACGAATGTCTTAAACTATGGTGATACGCTTGACTATGCCAAGTATTTTACAGTGAATGATAACTATGATGAAAACTTAAAGATCGTCCCAATTGGTACAATAGATTCTAAAAAGATCGGTGATCAGAAAGTCACGATCTCCGCTACCGATACAAGTGGTCAGACGACCAAAGAAGAAGTCACTTTTGAAGTGAAAGATATGACTGGTCCTAAGATCACCTTTAATAAGGAAGTCACAGACAATAAGACAACTGTAGAATTAAATAAAGACTTTGATCCATTAAATCTTATTACTTCAGTCGAAGATAATAAGGATGGCACGTTAGATAAGAATAATGTTAAAGTTGATGGCAGTGTTGATACGAAAAAGACTGGGGATTATGATCTGACGTATACGATCAGTGATGAAGCTGGTAATAAGACAACACAGAAAGTCACAGTTCATGTCTCTGATGAAGGCAGTGCAATGATCGCCTATGGTCAGAAGTACTTAAATGTCCCTTATGTCTTTGGCGGGACGACACCTAGTGGTTTCGACTGTTCTGGCTTTACTGGCTGGGTCTACAAGAAATTTGGTAAGAGCCTGCCAAGAACAGCTGCCGCTCAGTATGATGCTACGACAAGAGTTGATCGTGATCAGTTACAGAAGGGCGATCTCGTCTTCTTCTCTAATACTTATAAACCTGGCATCTCTCATGTTGGAATCTATATTGGTGATAACAAGATGATCGATGCTTCAGGTGATCATGTTCAGATCGATAGCTTAAGTGAAGGCTATTGGTCAGCCCATTACAGTGGTGCTGGTAGATATAAAGCAAAATAATGATTAAGGGCTAAGTGTATCAATGCATTTAGCTCTTTCGTTTTAGATTGACAATAAGGAAGAAAAATAGATATGAAACTTAAAAAGAAAACGACCAATAACATTCCGTTCAGCTTACATGACAGTCGAATCAGAAAAATAGAGATCAAAAATGATCATCTTCATTTGTATTTAGATCAAGTGTATGAATATACTGAAGATTCAGAAAAGTTTTATCCTGCAACTTTAACATTCACAGATATAGACCTAGAAGAATGTCATGTTCTCGTTTTTGATTCGACATTAGAAAATGGAGCATTTTCTGGTGTTGCTTATCAAATGAATGATTTTATAGATCTGTATTCTGATGCAGAATTTGAAATTATCACTGAAACTTATGGGATGAATACAACATTCCTGGAAGGATTGATCTTCAGAAAAGGACATGATTCCGTTTCAGCGATCATGTCTATTTGGACATTAGGAGATATTCTCTTTGATTTTTAAAAGGAGACATTTGGCATAAAACTTTGTATGAAGGATTTAGAATATGAGAAACGAATTCCTGCAGTAAAATGAAAAAGCTAGCAAGAAAGTCATCATCAAAACACGCTAAGGAGAGTCTTCTCTTGATTTTCCTTATTGTAAGAGCATATAAAGATCAGCATCGTTAGTTCAAATATTCATAAATAATGTTTCTGATAAAAAGAAATGTCATTGTTAATCATTCATGATAGTTTGGTTTCTGAAAGGTAAGACAGAAACCGTGTGTCCATTTTTATGGAAGAAGGATAGTGGGATCAGTGCCTTGCAGCAACATCTGTATTCTAATTGTCAGACAAAAATGATAGACATGAACCATAAAAAACGTTAAATGATCATCAATCATGATTTGGGACATCTTTAAAAAGATGCCCTTTTCATTTATCAATAGATATAAGAATTAGGATGCTCAAAGAGAACGCTCTGCATTTTGAACGATCACTTTCTAGAAATCCTGATCTATTCGTTTGGTCGAAGCAAAAAGATACTAAATTTTCAAAATATGAAAATATTTTAACTATATCATAACGGTATAAACAAAATAACAAATTCTCCGTATATACATATTTATTTTTAACAAGAAAAATGATTTGATGATTTTGAATATACTATGTTTATAGATATAAGAAAAGAGCATTGAAAATTCATAAATTCCCAAAAAGGCAAAACTAT
>ONFH01000125.1 GCA_900317015.1 uncultured Erysipelotrichaceae bacterium
CTTTAGGTAAACTATAACATGTTTTCAAAATTGTTTAATAGGGAGGAAAACATTTATATGGAAAAGTTCTTCGGTTTAGAGGAGAACGGTACGAATGTAAGAACAGAGATCATTGCTGGGATTACGACCTTTTTAGCAATGGCTTATATTCTTGCAGTCAATCCGCTGATCCTGCATGATGCTGGGATGCCAGTCTCTGGTGTATTCTTTGCCACGGCAATTTCATCAGGTGTCATCTCAATCTTAATGGGTGTTTTAGCAAACTACCCAGTCGCTTTATCTTCAGGGATGGGCGTCAATGCTTTATTTACCTATACAGTTGTCGCTAAGATGGGCTTAAGCTGGAAAGGTGCCTTAGCCTGTGTCTTAGTTTCAGGTATTATCTTCATCTTAATTACTGTTACAAACGTACGTAAGATGATCATCAATGCGATTCCAGCTCAGTTAAAGTTGGCAATCGGTGCTGGTATTGGTTTCTTCGTTGCCTTCGTAGGTTTAAAGAATGCTGGTGTCATCGTGACAAATGCTTCTACATTAGTTTCTCTTGGTGATTTCAAAACACCAACAGTCGTTTTAGCTTTGTTAGGCATTATCATTACTTTGATCTTAGTCATCAAGAACGTTCCAGCTGCCGTCTTCGTTGGTTTAGTTATTACTGTTGTCATCGGTGTCATCATGAATGCCGTTGGTTTACAGGGCACAAAGACTCAGGCTTTACCAGCATTCACTGGTGTTGCTTCATTTAGATGGGATACATCATTAGTTGGTGCCTGCTTCTCTGGTATGGGTGAATTATTCTCTCATCCACAGTGCTGGTTAGCCATCTTCTCATTATTATTCGTCGATTTCTTCGATACAGCTGGTACATTAGTTGCCGTTGCTGGTAAGACAAACTTAATGGATGAAAATGGTGAATTAAAGAACGTTGAACGTGCTTTATTATCTGACTCAATCGGTACATGTTTTGGTGCCATCATGGGGACTTCAACAGTTACATCATTCGTTGAATCTGCATCAGGTGTTGGTGTTGGTGGACGTACTGGTTTAACAGCTGTTGTTACAGGCATCTGCTTCTTATTAGCATCTGTTTTATCACCATTACTTTCATTAGTTACATATTCAGTCACTGCTCCTGCTTTAGTTGTCGTAGGTATTATGATGGCTCAGCAGTTAAAGGGTATTGATTGGGATAACATGATCGTGGCAGCTGCTACATTCGTAACAGTGATCGTCATGATCTTAGGTTACTCAATCTCTAACGGGATCGCAGCTGGCTTCATCGTTTATGCAGCAGGTATGATTGCAGGCGGTAAAGCTAAGGAAATTTCTCCAATCGTTTGGGTCCTTGTTGTCCTGTTTATTTTCTATTTCGTGGTTGCACCAAAATAGAGATCACATATCATTATGTAAAAGAGCTTCTTTCGGGAAGCTCTTTTTAATTGCCTAATTGGGCCTTTAACCACTTGATATGATTTTCCTCACGCTCAATGGCTCTTGTTAAAATGAGATAGTGACCGTAATGGTCCTGTTTTTCATCATGACTAAAAAGTAATGTTTTTCTTTCTTTTAAGTGATCTAACTTCTTTACATGCTTTTCTAACTGTTCATTCATGATTTTTTGTAAAAGCGGATCTTTTTGATCACGAATAAAATAGAGCTTTAATGATGACGTTGCATCATCATCACTTTCTTCTTCCATCCACTGTTTCAAAACCTCTAAGCCTTCTTCTGTGATGTCATAACGAATGGTCTTACCATCGAGATATTCTGATGTCAGCCAGCCATCTTTTGCCATGCGTTTAAATTCTGGATAGATCTGGGAATGTGAAGCATGATAGAATTCCCCAATTTCATGAACGAATTCATGAGTGATCTGTTTCCCAGTCTGTGGTCCTTGGGTATGAATGATTCCTAAGATGACATAAGGTAATGTTCTTTTTGCGGGCATATGTCCACCTCCATACATCTATTGTACAAGAAAAGAGAAAAGAAATATACTAATTTATGTTGACAACGACATAAATCTGATTATAATTTATGTCGAAAACGACACAAAAGGAGAAAACGAATATGGAAAAGAAAGTATTTAAAGAATTATCAGATTTTATTGGCACGCATTTTATTTATACTTATGACAATGGCTGGGAATATGAATGGTACTGCAAGAATGATCACACTTGCTGCTACAGAATCCATGGTGGCATGGTCGCTGGCCGCTGGGTCACTGATCAGGAAATCAACTTATTCAAGATCGCCGATGGTATTTATAAGGTGACTTGGACAGAACCAACAGGCACTGATGTCGCTTTAGATTTCATGCCTAATGAAGGATCAATCAATGGCGTCATCTTCTTCCCAAAATGGGTCCATGAACATCCAGAGATCACAGTATGTTACCAAAATAAACATTTAGATCGTATGTATGAAGCAAGAGAAAAGTATGAAACTTATCCAAAATATGTTGTCCCTGAATTCGCGACGATCACTTACATGGCTGATGCAGGCATCGATAATGATGATGTCATTAATGAAACACCTTATCCAGGCATGACAGATGATATCCGTGCAAACAAGTTTTATGATGAAAACTATCATCATGTTTCAAGAAAAGCTGAATAACGAAAATGACCTTCAGAATGCTCTGAAGGTTTTTGTATTTATAAGGACAGTGAGTCTTATTTCCATAGAAAATTAGAAATCATTGTATTGGACGTGACGGCAAGAGTAAAATAAGAGATAAGAGAAAACGAAGGAGATACATTATGAAGAAACTACTTTTCACAAAATGCCTCATGAGTGCATCAGTCGCTCTTGGCATGATCAGTGCAGTTGGTGTGATGCCAGCTTCTGCTAAGACCGTCAGTGTTACAAAATATGGGGCCAGACCCAATGATAATAAGGATGATACGGCTGCCATTCAGGCTGCTTTAAGAGCAAATCCAAATGGTACAGTCACGATCCCGAAAGGAAAGTTTATTTGTTCAGTCATCTGGCTTTATGGCAATACGACCTTAAAGCTAAGCAAAAAAACGACCATGAAGTTAAAGAAATTTAAGACACATCCGGAGGATGCCTGGATCGTTTACCATACCAAAAAAGGTGGCTATAAAGGATTCAAGCATATTAAGATCAGCGGTGGTGTCTGGGATGGCGGTGTCCATGGTGATTCCAAGACGAACCAACATAAAGGCATCGAGGTGGATCATGGCACAAACCTGGAGATCTCTCATATGACATTTAAGAACTTTGCCGGGATCCATATGATCGAGACGAATGCCTGCAAGAATGTGAACATCCATCATGTGAAGTTTAAGAATATTTATTACTTCAAAGGCAAATTAAAATCAAAAGTCATCAACCATATCAGTCCACAGTATTGTGAAGCCATCGAATTTGATCAGGCCATCAAGTCTGTCGCTTATGCTCAGCCTTGGGATAATACGCCTTGCCGCAATGTGAAGATCACAAACTGTACATTTGATAATGTCCAGGCTGGTATTGGTCATCATCATAGTGAAGATGCGGCCTGTGTGAAACATCCACATAACAATGTGACGATCTCTAACAATACCTTTAAGAATATTAAAGGCAGCTGTATCCATATGATGAATATCCATAATGGCAAATGCTTTAACAATGTCATGTATAAATCCCAGATCAATTACATTTCATCTGGTGGAAATACGAAGAATCTGCAGTTTGGCAACAATGTGATCAAGGATCCAGCAGATGCTGAATCATTCGCCTATGAAGGCAATGAGTATGGCTTAGTGAAAGGCTAGTTTTAAAAGGTATGAACTTATGAAAAGCTCATACCTTTTTAATCTGTTTATTCATCTGCTCTGATTTTACGGTTATAGCGTTCCATCTTATGATCAAGATGGCGGTGATAGATCGTATAGATCACACAGAAGATGAGTAATGCGGCAAGCAGTCCAAAGACGGCTCCCGAGGTATCAATAAGCACATCTCTAAAGGAGGAACCACGTCCCATGACGAAGCGCTGATGGAATTCATCGGTGCAGGCATAAAGGAAACACGTGAGGACACTTAAAAACATGCGTAAGAACATATTCATCTTCTGGAATGTGAATAAGAATAACATGACATTGATGGACAAAATAAAGTAGATAAACATATGGGCACATTTACGGATCGCAAATTCTAAGTACTGACGATAAGTCGTACCGACCGCAAACTTGACGCTGATATCTTTGTCCGTCATGAGATATACGATTTTTTGAACATAGTTCACGACCTGGTCACTGGCGGCATGTGAGTTCGCGCCGTTCTGGGCACTGAAGTTAAAGATGACATGCATCCAGCCAATAATCATGATAATCAGCAGAATCCTGCCAATGATCAGCCAGGTATGGGAATGATCTTTTAAAATATTTTTTCGATTCATAAGCATCAGTCCTTTCTAGAAAGCCTATTATACCATAACGAATATAAATAAACATTAAGGACATGTGTTACAATGGAAGAGGTGAGAAAAAATGTTTATCGATGTGTATCAATTTTTAGAAAAGATCATTGAAGATGATCAAAGTGTCTTAGCGTATTTCTGTGATGAAGGAGATGAGATCCTCATTCAGTATGTCACGTATGGTGATCCTCATCATGAGATCACGCTCTTTGGGGAGGATGACTTTTTAAGTTTTAGTGAAATGTATACGGAAATTCGTCCGGATGGACCGGTCCAGAATAAAAAAATGAAAAAAGTTTTATAAAAGTGCGAAGATTTGCTCCTTTTTGTTGTTTAACTAAGTAGAACTAAAATTGAAAGGAGCAAGAAATTATGAATAGTGTATCTTTAATTGGCAATATTGCCACTTCATTAACATTGCGTACGACAAAAACAAAAAAAGCGGTCTGCGAATTTAATGTCGCCGTTGATCGTATCAATAGTGATGAAACTGATTTTATTCCGGTTACTGCCTGGGAAACGACGGCGATGAATTTAGTGAAGTACTGTGATAAAGGCAGTAAGATCGGCATCACCGGACATTTAGCGCAGAGTTCTTATGTCGATACCGAAGGGAAGAAGCGTTCAAAAGTTTTTGTTAGAGCCACGGTGATCGAGTTTTTAAGCACAAAACCAAAGAATCCTGATTTCACCAATGACTTTGAAGATGAGATCGTCAATGATGAAGTAAACGAATAAAAGTCAAGAGCCAATCCCTAAGCGAGATTGGCTCTTATGATCAAATCATGTCTGCGTTAAGAATTTATGGCGGGATTTAGACTAGATCTTCTTTTCTAGTCTTTTTCTTAGAATTCAAATCGTTTATAATAAGAATTATGGTAGGTACAATTGAATTACTTGGAAAAGAGTATCCATATACAGTTAAATATAAGAATATTCGTTCCTTGATCATTAAAGTGGAAAAAGGTGAGTTAGTTGTCTCATCATCACCGTATTTCACCAAACCGGAGATCGAAGCGTTTATGATCAAGAATGAACGAAAACTTGTCAAACAGCTAGAAAGTTATGAACCGTATTTAAGTGTAGAACAGGGATACGTGACCCTTTATGGGGTACGTTATCCACTCATTATTAATGATCTTCATAAACGGAAATGTGAATTATATAATGGGAAGTTCTACATTTATACAAAGAATGTGCAGAGTGCTTTTGAAGCCTATGCAAAAGATCAAATCTATCATTATACGGTCAATAAGATCAGAGAATATTTATCATTGTATTTTGATCATCAGATGCCAGAAGTCGTTGTCAAAAAATATAAAGGACGCTGGGGCAGCTGTTACTATGAAAAGAATCTGATCACTTTTAATCTCTCACTCATCTATATTGAGAAAGAATTGATCGACTATGTCGTGATGCATGAACTGTGTCACTTCTTAGAAGCCAATCATAGCTCACGTTTCTATTATGAATTAGGCTTAAGAATGCCTGACTATAAACGACGAGTGAAGTTACTGAAAGGAAAACATGTATGATCATTACGTCATTAAGTAATAAAACAATTAAAGAACTGGTGAAATTAAAGACCAAGAAGGAACGTGACCGCCAAGGACAGTATCTTGTCGATGGGTATCATATGGTCAATGAAGCCATTGAAGCCGGATGTGCGAAGATGATCATTACGACCGATGAGCATTATCAAAGTGATCTGAATGTTCTTTATGTCAATCAGACCGTTATGGAAAAGCTTTCGTTTACGAAGACACCTCAGCCGATCATGGCCGTCGTCGAAAAGCAGGAAAGAAAGGTGGAAAAGGCTAACCGTGTATTGATCTTCGATGGGGTCCAGGATCCCGGCAATGTCGGAACGATGATGCGTAGTGCCTGTGCTTTTAACTTTGATCAGGTGATCTTCTCAAATGACAGCTGTGATCTTTATAATGATAAGACGTTAAGAGCCACCCAGGGAGCTATCTTTAAGATGCCAGTCGTTCGTGGTGATCTCAAAGAAATGATCCCTGAATTGAAAGAGCAGGGCTTTACGGTTGTCGGTTCAGCTTTAAGAAATGCTAAAGAAATCACGGAAATCAAGACGCATGAGAAAATGGCATTTATTATGGGCAATGAAGGACAGGGCATGAAAGAGGAGATCTTAGATCTTTGCGATGAGGCGCTCTACATCCCGATCGGTCCCATGGAATCATTGAATGTGGGCGTGGCTGCCGGCATTATTATGTATACATTTAGAAAGTGAGGATAGGACAATGATTCGCAGACATTATTATTTCAGTGGTGAAGTGCAGGGTGTTGGATTTCGTTTCCGTTGTGAACAGATTGCCTCTAAGCTTCATCTGACAGGCTGGTGTAAAAATCTTTATGATGGCCGTGTAGAAGTGGAACTGCAAGGAGAACCACTGAATGTGGCCATGTTTCTAAGTGAGATCAATAAACAGCCATGGATCTCAATTACTGATGTTGAAGAAAGTGACAGACCTGTAAATAAGAAAGAAACAAAGTTTACAGTGAGACTTTATTAATATGAGACAGCCATTAAGAAAAAGTTTCCGGCATGCCTTTGATGGCATCTGGGATACTGTACGTGATGAACGTAACATTAAGATTCATTTGATCGTGATGACGTTGGTCGTCATCTTTGGTGCGATCTATAAGATCACCTATACAGAATGGCTGATCTGTCTTGTTTTATTTGCTTTGGTGATTTCATTGGAAATCGTCAATACGGCGATCGAAGCCGTTGTCGATTTAGCATCGCCAGATTATCATCCTTTAGCCAAGCGTGCGAAGGATTGTGCGGCTGGTGCAGTGTTGATTGCAGCAATCTTTGCCGCAATCATCGGATTACTGATCTTTATTCCCTATATCTTGGGAAAA
>ONFH01000137.1 GCA_900317015.1 uncultured Erysipelotrichaceae bacterium
TAATATATTTTCTCGTCAATCGCATTTAGTGAATGCCGACAAAAAAACTGGACGATTTCGTCCAGCTTGTTTGATATTATGCTTTCTTTGGATGATCCTTGCGATATTCATCATAGAGGTTATGATGCTCACTGCAGGCGCCACCTGTAAGACCACACGATTCTAATGGATTCTTCTTATCGAAGAAGCGACGATAAACGACATAGCCAAACCAGGCTGCAATTAATGCTCCAATAACAATTGTTGCGATCATAATTCTCCCTCCTTTTTCACCTACATTTTAGTCTCAACTAACTTAATAATCAACTGAACTGCTCAAGTTTTTTCAAACGAAAAGGAATGCGATCTGCATTCCTTACTTGCGGTTTCCATGAACTAGATAAAACCATTAAAGAGAATAAGTACGAAACCGCTCCTGTTTATCTCAATCACCTTTGGTGATGACAGGTCATTTTTAATGAACTGGTAAGAATCAAATTGAGGAATGAAAATGGAAACAAAATTCTTACCAATGCATTTTGAACTTCTTTGTTAAGCCCCATGAAAGACCATCTTATGGGTATTAAGGATTTGTAATATTCAAACGTGTTTGTAAATTATTTATGTATTGTATTTAAGATGGTCTTTCATAAGGCCTAACGGCCTTATGAATGTAATTAGTGCACGAGACGTGCTGGATAACCTGCTTCTTTTAAGGCATGCTGCCAAGAAACAGGATCCGGTTTATTTTTAGAAAGTACTGTGATTTTCTTTGATGACAGATCAACTTCAGTCAAATTGCCATCAAAAGAATTCAAAGTATTTATGACTTTCTTTTTACAGTTATCACAGAACATATCATCACAGATCATTTCTGTTTTGTAAGGATAATGTGAAGGATCTTTATCTTTCACTTTATTCAGCTTAACACTTGTACCAGTGTCGCAGCATCCTTTCTTTTTGACTGTGCGTCTTACCCCATAGATCACACCAAGGACAATGAGGACATTAATGATAATCGTGGCAACCATAATTTCAGATCCTTTCTAAGCGATTAGGCTTTAACGACTTCACCATGTAATTCGTCAACTTTGTAACCTGGGCGAACGACCATGTAAACAATACCGATGATCAATAAGATGGCAATTGCGGTAAAGGCATTGAATGAACCGCCGAAGAATAACCAAGTACCCATCTGATAACCGATGAAGGCAACGACATAACCTAATACGACCTGATAAAGAATTGCGAACCAGCCCCAAGCTTTAGAGCCCATTTCACGCATGATCGTACTCATAGCTGCGATACATGGTGGGTTGAATAAGTTCAATAACATGTATGAGAAACCACCCATAGTTGTAAAGATTGAAGCAACGCCAGCTTTACCGGCTAATGTCTGAATTGTAGAGGCTGATAATTCCTTTGCACTTAAAGCAACTAAGACTGAGACACCGCCCTGCCAGTTGCCAAAGCCAAGTGGCGCGAAGATTGGAGAAATGAATTCACCGATCGTTCTTAAGATTGACTTAGATAAGGCAGCTGATTCTGGATCGATATATTGTAATGACCAAGTATAAGATTCTAAGAACCATACGATCACAGATACGGCAAAGATAATCGTACCGGCTTTAACGATAAAGTGTTTACCTCTTTCAAGAACTCTCATTAAGACTGTCTTAAACTGTGGTAAATGATAAGCAGGTAATTCCATAACGAATGGAGACACTTCAGAGTTGAACCATCTTGTCTTCTTTAATGCGATCCCAGATAAAACGATCACGATAATACCTAAGAAATACATTGATGTTGCAACCCATGCAGAACCATGGAAGAACACTGATGAGATCATAGCAATTAATTCTGTCTTAGCAGCACATGGAATGAATGTTGCTAACATAATTGTCATACGACGATCTTCAACGTTTTCAATTGTACGTGTTGCCATGATGGCTGGAACACCACAACCTGAACCAATTAAGATTGGAATGAATGATTTACCAGATAAACCAAATTTTCTTAAAATTCTGTCCATGATGAAGGCCACACGTGACATGTAACCACAGTCTTCAAGAATGGCTAAGAATAAGAAGACTAATAAGATCTGAGGGACGAAACCTAAGACGGTACCAACACCACCGATGATTCCATCGATGATCAAATGCTGTAACCAGCTGGCTACATGTAAAGTCTGGCACAATGAAGTGACAGCACCTGGAACGATCTCACCAAATAAGACATCGTTTGTCCAATCAGTCATCCAAGTCCCAAGTGTTGTAACTGAGATGTAATACATAACGAAGATGATGAGTGCGAAGATTGGTAATGCTAAAACACGGTTTGTAACGATCTTATCAATCTTATCAGATAATGTTAATTCACCCTGCGCACGTCCTGATTTATAAACAGCATCGATGATGTCCGCAATAAACATATAACGCTGCGTTGTGATGATCGATTCACTTGTATCATCTTCTTCTGTTTCGATCTTCTTAATGTCATTGCTATAAGCCTGTAAGACATTCTGTAAGTTGTTTTCTTCAACAACTTTTTCATCTCTTTCGAAGACCTTAACGGCGAAATAACGTTTTGCAGAATCTTTGATTCCCGTGCCTAAATCAGATTCAATACGTTTGATCAAATCTAATGTTGCATCTTCATAGATAGCTGGAATATCAGGAATATGATTTCTGTTGGCTTCTTCAATCGTTGTTTTGACAAGCTTGTCAACGCCTCTATTCTTAAGAGCAGAGATCGTAACGACCTTACAGCCTAATCTCTTTTCGAGACTCTTTAAATCAATATGGTCACCGTTCTTTTCGATGACATCTAACATGTTGATGGCAATGACCATTGGAATGCCTAATTCAAGTAACTGAGTTGTTAAATAAAGGTTACGTTCCAAGTTTGTTCCATCAATAATGTTAATAATAGCATCAGGTGTCTCATTGACTAAGTAACGTCGAGAAACAACTTCTTCTAGTGTATATGGTGATAAGGAATAGATCCCTGGAAGGTCCTGGATGATGACATCCTTATGTCCTTTTAAATGACCATCTTTCTTTTCAACTGTAACACCAGGCCAGTTGCCGACATACTGAGAACTACCTGTTAATTCATTAAACAATGTGGTCTTCCCACTATTTGGGTTCCCTGCTAATGCAATTTTCATTGACTTCTCCCCTTTTCATTGCTCTTTAAATTAGTTAAAACTAACCAATCAGACAAAGAGAAAACTGAATTTCTTCAGTTATGCAACTTCAATCAATTCAGCTTCTGCTTTACGAATAGATAATTCATAGCCACGTACTGTTAATTCAATTGGATCACCGAGTGGCGCTACTTTTGTAACCTTCACACGGCTTCCTTTAATTAACCCCATATCCATGATACGTTTCTTTGTAGCACCCTGACCATGAAGTTTCTTAATTGTGACTGTTGAGCCAACTGGTACTTCTTTTAAAGACGTCATGTAAATTCCCCCTTAGACTAAAACATACTTTGCCATTGTATGGTCGATCGCAATACGTGCTTCCTTGACCTGTAAAATGACATTGTTTTCCACTTTATTCATGACAGTGATTTGTGATCCTTCGACGAATCCTAGATTCTTAAGATGGTTCTGGATCTTTTCATCACCTTTGATTCTCTTAATTGTGACGGTCTGACCGACACTACATAAAGATACTGGCATCATTGCACTCATCCTCCTTATTAGTCTTCTCTAATTAGTCTTATCTAACTGATTCACTGTTAGTATATGCTAATAATTGATTGAAGTCAATAGAATTTGTTAGTTCAAACTAACGTTTATAGCGTATTTTCTTATGTAACCTCTTACATCTTTACCAAACAAAAAGTCACTAGTTTTCACTAATGACTTTCCATAGACTTCAGGCGTCTTTCGACCGTACTTTTTGATTTTCCTGTTAACATTTCTATTTCTCTAAGCGTGA
>ONFH01000059.1 GCA_900317015.1 uncultured Erysipelotrichaceae bacterium
AAGATAACGTCCTTGAGCCTGATAATCAGTAAAGTAAGAATAGTACATTGATAAGACTAATGGAATGATCATACATATTATTAAGCAAATAAATAACTTCTTAGGCATCTTTCTTTCGATAATGCATCTTGTGATTGTGATGATTAATAGGATGACAATAAAGCTCTTATAAATGGTATACGCTATATCAGGCATTAATACTGTCATATATCCAAAGTATCCAATAAAGCTATAAATCGTATATTTGAACCAGTGACTCTTGATGAAAGAATCATAGAAACCAACATGATGCATAGCTAAGGTATTACGATGACTAGGTTTATATTTTGTTAAAGCATACTTCTCACCACAGGCATACATGGATTTCATACCCAATAAATCACCGTTATGAATGATGGCATTACGAATAAAGAACCAGCCACAGATTAAAAAAACAATAAGAACAATAAAGAGTGTATATTGGATGATTGTTTTAGTTGGGACCTTTTGTCTAATGATACTCACAAAGAAGAATATAATGCTACATAGAATAAACGCATAATCATTGTAATAAGTGATTGCTAAAAGACTAATAGGAATAGCTAAGAACAGACATCTTTTGATTGTCCATCCCTCTTGATCGCCAGTGAGCCATGCTAAAACAATAAGAGCAGTACACATAACCCCAAATGCATCATTATTTAAATAAGAAGATAAAAAGATGAACTGGGGAAGCGTACAACATAGTAAAGCAAAGAGTATGCGCATCGTTCTTTTCTTAAAAAGGCGATCACCAATCTTTGTGCAAGTGACCCATAAGATGGTAATGGATAACACACTGACAAAGCGAGCGGCGGTTAATAAGGCTTTTGCGCTTGTCGTCATGAGACTCACTATCTTCATAAAGAATACAGAAATAAGTGAGGGCAAATAAGGCGTAAAGCCATAAGAGAAGCCCCATATACCATTGATTATTTCTTTCTCATCTCCATGAGGAAGCTTGTTATGTTTGAAAATCCAATTTGGAATCTGTATTCTCATATACTCATCAGGTGCATGTTTCATAAGTAATGTGGCACTGATATAAAAGGTTAATAAGAAAATAAGTAATGCTCCTAATAGAACTATTATTTTATAGATACGATTATAAGTGTTTTGTTTGTCATTCATGGCGATATTCCCTTCGTTTGATTTGATCTATAGATATGTAAGTATTATAGGAAATAAATGGACAATTGTACAACTTAAAAATGGCTTAAGGAAAATCAAACAATTATGTGAAAGATGTGTGATTTATTGATGGAATAAACAAATTGTGATAGTTTCATAGCGGAGGAAATATTATGAAGAAAATAGTAAGTATTTTATTAACAATGGTGGTAGCCTTTTCAATGATAACCATCAATAGTGTCAATATAAAGGCTGCATCGAGTTCTATGAGCGTCAAAGTCTATCAGGATCAGATTATGATTACTCTGAAAAATATTAGTCGCTCTGGAACAATTTATGGTTATAAAGCCAATAGTTATGCGGATGAAGATAACAATACAGGAATTAGTACGAAGGATTCTTCTGATTTTACTGTTGGTACATATAACCCTAGTACTGGGACGAATACTTTTAAAGTTGATCGTTATGATGAAGATGGTTACGATCGTCTCTATGACAAGTATTATCTTCTTTCATCTGATGATGACATCATTAAGGGCCCTGTTTATGCCACATCTATTTCAGATACAAAATTAAATCCAGAAAGCAGTACAACAGAGAAGACTGATACGACAAGTACAACGACGAATGATACATTAGGAAATGGTACAACTACCAGCACATCTTCAGCAACAACTAATGAAGATACAAATACTGCGACAAGTGGTAATACTTCTACAATTACAAATACTACTACAAGTAGTGATACTTCGACAAATAGTACGACATCTACAAGTGATAGTGAAGAGGATGATGATACCAAAATCAATAATGTGAAGTTCACTCAGAAATCTAAAAAAGGTTTATTTAACGAAAATAAGACAAATGTAAAGTATGCATCAGATTTAGGTGTATCCTCTATTACAATCAATCTTGATATTGGTGGCTTGATGTATGGCGATGATCATCCAGATAACGCTATGGAATATAAGTCAAATGGTAAAACTTATTATTTTAATAAAAGTGCCGTAGCTTATGATGACAGCATCATTATTCCTGCAAGTAAGAAAAAGATGAATGTGATTGCTGTCGTTGCTCCTTGGGCTGGCGCAGGTATCAATACTTATCCTAATTCTATGCGTTATCCTGGTAAGAAGGGGGGGATTCTAGGAACTAATACTTCTACAACCGATGGCTTAGCACGTTATACTGCCATTATGGAATTTTTAGCGCATCGTTATTCGAGAAGTGCTAAGACAGGTTTGATCTCTACCTATGTTATTGGTAATGAAGTAGACTTCACAAATAACTTCTATAACTGTAATAAGTTAAATACATTTATGGTGGAATATGAAAGAACGCTACGAATTTCTAATTTAGCTGTCAAAAAGTATGCTAAGAATGCCAATGTGGCCATCTCTTTAACGCATTATTGGAATGGTGATGAAAAGAAATTAGGTAAAGAAAATAAGAATGCATATAGCTTACGTCCTTATCAGATGCTAAATTGGCTCGCAAGCTTCACAAATAAGCAGGGTGCCTATGACTGGGCCATTGCTCCTCACTGTTACGGTACGATGACGACAACATCGCGTATGACTTATATTGATTCTAAGATGAACTGGATGTCTAGCAGTTATAAGACTTCTAAGCAAATTACCTTCACAAACTTAGATGTTTTACAGGCTTACTTATCACAGTCATCTAAACGCTACAATGGGAAGATCAGAAGTGTTTATTTAACAGAAAGTGGTGTTGGTTCAGGTAAAAAGGAATCTAAGACACAGCTGGCTTCGCAAGCTGCTAACTTAGCTTTCTCTTATATAAAGGTGGCTAACTTAAGCTGCATTAAGAGCTATAATTATTATCGTTTAGTAGATAATAAGACAGAAAAGAAACACAAATTTACCCCTGGTTTATTAACAACGTCTGGAAAAAAGAAACCCGCTTACAATGTTTATAAATATTGTGATACAGCTAGCTTTGGAAATGTTTCTCGTAAATATTTGAAATATTTAAGTTTCTACAAGAATGGCAATAAGAAACAATTAAATAGCTATACAAATGGTAAGCTTCATTCATATTTCAATGCATTACATATTTATACTAATAGATATAAGATTTCTTATTCCTCATGGAATTGTTTGAAAACATCGGCTAAGAAGTATGATTCAGGTGTTCCTACAAATATTCGTGCGACAAACAAAACACGTACCAGTGCAACAGTTAAATGGTCTGATTCTAAGGCCTCTGGCTTCCGCATCTTTGTCAATGGAAAACTTGTTGGCAAGACAACTAAGAGATCTTATAGATGTCGTCATTTAAAACGTTGGAAAAGGGATTACATTACTGTGCAGGCCTATAAAAAACGCAATGGAAAATACTATTATGGTCATGTAGCGGTTGTTAGAGTTTAATATATGAATAACAGTTGACGGATGATAATCTGTCAGCTGTTTTTTGCTTTGTAGAACTTGAATCCTGTAAGAGCGTATTTTATACTTAATATAGTTATTTCGGAAAGGATTGTGAAGGAAATGAAGAAAAAGACATTGGCATTAGCAGTGTGTTTGTCTGCAAGTATGACTGCTGCAGTCTTAATGCCAGTAAAAACACATGCAAGTTCGGGAACAAGCATGAAGGTCACTGCGGGAGGTGACAAGATCAGTATTAAGGTTTCTAATGCCTCAGAAAGTGGAAAGCTCTACTCTTTTTATGCGAATAATTATCCAGAAGAAGATTCACTAAAAGGCCTTGGAGCGATGAGTACGGGAAAATTGATTGGATCAATTAACAAAGGACAAACCAAAACGTTTACCACTGAACGTACTACAGATTCCTATGATAATCTTTATAAGAAGTATTATCTTATTGGTAATGATGATGATATTATCAAGGGGCCTGTTTATGCGACAAGCATTGCTTCAAAGTCTACAAAATCTTTATCACAAAAGAATATTAAAGGATTATTTGTAGAAGATAATACAAACAATTTGAGTACAGCTAAAAGCTTAGGTGCTTCATCAGTAACACTTAATATCAAATTAGATCGTATTATGTATAAAGATGAATCTGTAGCACCAAGTGATGCGATTACTTTTGATTCAAATGGTCAAACATATTACTTTAATAAAAAGACGATTGATAGTTATGATAACTTTGTAAAAACAGCTTCAGATAAGAAGATGAATGTCATTGGTATTGCCATCCCATTCTATACTGATGATACCAATCAGTATCCAAGTGAATTGCGTTATAACTCGCCAAAGAGCAAGACAACATTAGGTACCAATACCTCTAATGCCATTGGTAGAGATTACTATATTGCGATCATGGAATTTTTAGCTAGTCGTTATTCAAATAGTGAACATGGTTATATCAGTACTTATGTCATCGGTAATGAAATCGACTTTACCCATTACTTCTATGCAACAAGTAATTTTAATAAATATATGGAAGAATATGCACGTTCATTAAGATTAGCTAACTTAGCCGTTAAGAAATACTGGTCAAAGATTGACGTAGCTGTTCCATTTACACATTACTGGGCAAAGAGTTCAGGACAGATGTATAAAGAATGTCCATCAGCTTCATTTGCACCTAAGAAAATGGTCGATTGGTTAGTCAAACAGACAAAAGCACGTGGTGCTTATAACTGGGCACTTGCCCCTCATCCTTATGGTGTAGTCAATACTCGTTCAGCTATGACTTATGGTGATTCAGTAGCTAAACGTAATGGTAAAAAGGCCTTAACGGGGAGCTATAAGACATCTCCAGAGATCACATTTACAAATCTAGAAGTCTTAGATCAATATCTAGGGACATCTGCTTTGAAATATGGTGGTAATAAGAGAAAAGTCTACTTAACAGAGAGTGGAGCATCTTCTTCTAATCTTTCAAGTAAAGCATTAAATGAACAAGCTGCTAGCGTGGCTTATGCTTACTACAAGTGTGCTAATCTTTCAAGTATTAGAAGCTTTAATTATTATCGATTAAAAGATTATCCAACAGAAGCAGCTAATCATTTAACTTGTGGTTTATTAAAGACAAATGGAGCTAAGAAACCTGCTTATACTGTTTATAAAAATATTAATAAGAAGAAATCAGCTGCTAATAAATATTTGAAGTATGTGAAATATAAGAAAAATGGTTCTGGCAAAGATGTCAAAGCTAAATCTTGGTCTAGCGCGATGAATATTTATTCAAATAAGTTTAAATTTAGCTGGAAGAAAGTGATTAAGTAAAATCAAAATAAAGGAAGGGCAAATAAATTTTGCCCTTTTTAAGTATATTTGAATGATTCATGTTATAATCTTCGCAAAAGGAGTGGAATTTATGAAGAAGATGGCAGCGCTCGCACTAAGCTGTATGCTTTGTTTAACACCTTCACTTGTTAATGTGCATGCAGAGAGCTATTCAGTCAATAAAAATGAAGTTGTTCAATATACCTTAGACAAAGGAACATATGTTCTTACATTAAAATCTGATGCAACAGCTTATGGTGAACTATTTACATCAGAAAGTGATGCAAAAGCAGGAACTGGGAGCTCAGTCGTGACTAACAGTTATGTATCTGTAGATTCTACAAATACATCTAAAACAAAGATAATCAAGGTCACAAAAGATGATGAATATTATCTTTCATTAAATTCAAATGATGATAGCACAAAAGTTGAAGCTTCTATAGATGAAGTGAAAAATGGTGGTACCTTAATGTTAAACAAGACAATGTATGGCTCAAGCAATGGGAATAATGAAGATGTGTCATACTATAAGCTCAAACTAGCTAATAGTGGTTTGGTAAATTTAAGCTTAGCCGGGTATTACGGTGGAGCATCTTATATAAAAGTATGTAATAGTAAGAAAAAGAGTATTTCTGGTTCATGGATGTATGCACCATCAAATAGTAAACTCTTAAAGTCAATTGGTCTTAAGAAAGGGACCTATTATATTGCGGTTAAATCTTATGAAGATGTTTACTCTATTCAAGCACCATTTTCAAAATTAACAAAACTTGGTGGTAGTAAAAAGAGTACGGCAACATCATTAAAGAAAAGTAAAACAGTAAAATCATTAGCACTTCAGAGTGGCTCAACGTCATGGTTCAAGTATAAGAATCCTAAACAGCAAAAGCTTTCATTAGTTCTTAATGGGAAGACATTTAAAGGTGGCAGTAATGGTGGTGTAAAGATTACATGTTATGCGGGAAAGACGAAACTAGGATCACAGACATTTAGATCGTCTTATTATGAAACAGGAAATGTCTTTAACATTACTCATTCAAATCGTGATGGCTATGCCAATAAAGGAACGTACTACTTTAAGATTACAACTTATAAAACAGGTTCAGGATACTATACATTATCACTAAAATAATAAAAGACGAGGATCAAATAAAATGGTCCTCGTTTTCATGTTATTCAATAGGTTTGAAATCACTGGCTGGATGTTTACAGATAGGACAAATAAAGTCTGGTGGTAAGACTTCTCCTTCATAGACATAGCCACAGATTGTACAAACCCAGCCTTTCTTATTCGTGACTGCTGGTTTTGGTTTAATATGCTTGAAGTAATAAGTATAGGTTACTGATGGGGTAGAACTTAAAACTTCAGCCTCTTTGATTTCTACAATAAAGATTGTATGCGTTGATAGATCGACTTCCTGTACAACTTCACCTGACAAATAAGCATTTGCATACTTTGTTAAATAAAAGGTATTATTGTCAGTGACTTTATAATCATCAAAGCCTTCGAGCTTATCTGTATCTCGCCCAGAAGAGAATCCAAAGCGTTTAAAAATATCAAATGGTACAGATTCATCAAGTATTGAAACTGTTAATTGATGAGTTTTTTTAATGACCTCATTAGTATAGTTACTCTTGTTAACGGAAACACTGATCGTAAGGGGATCAGAAGTCTGTTGAATGACAGTATTAGTAATACAGCCTGTGAGCTTCTTGCCATCATTAGCGCTTAAGACAAAGAGGCCATACGTTAAGTTATGCATTGTTTTTGTGTTCATATTATAGATCACGTCCTTTCACTATTATTGTATAGAAATGGCGATGTCGAAAGAAGAAAAACCTTAGTTTTTATAAAAATTGTTTACTCGAAAACAGGGGTCACAGGCAAGTAAAAAAAGTCGAATTTTTTGTTGACGGGTATGAAGGTAGGTGGTATTATAGTGGAGCAGTCAGAAAGAAGGGCCTTTAGCTCAGTTGGTTAGAGCGCACCCCTGATAAGGGTGAGGTCGATGGTTCAAATCCATTAA
>ONFH01000127.1 GCA_900317015.1 uncultured Erysipelotrichaceae bacterium
ATATAAAATATATTTTATTCTTTACATAATCATTAAGCCATGCACCACAACGTGAGGAGGCATGGCTTATTTAGTCTATTTATTATCCTAATTTGATATGCTTTCCAGTGTATCACATAAAGTTCGGTTTCGTCTTTTCAGAACATTTGCATCAATGCCAAACGCCTTCAGTATCGTCTTCTGTATTTTTGTTGGAGCATGATCCTGAATATAGCTTCCCTTACTGCCGCACCTTATCACCTCTATTTTCTCAAGCTCCCTGATGGCGGCCGGCACGTTCATATAATTAAGTCTTTTCTTGAGCAACATCTGCTCCTTCTTCAGCTTAGTATGCATCCTGTTTCTTAGAATGAGGGCTATGAACTCGATGAACAGCTTTGAGCTCATTGACTCAGTACTATGAACACGTATTGCAGACCCTCCAAGGTATGACTTGTCACCTCTAAAAAGCTTTTCAGATGCGTCTCTGCTTTTATAAATATTAAGAGCTTCTTCAGCCGTCATCTTTTCAGATGAGATGATGCAGTAGTAACCAAAAAGAGAAATTTCCTCCTCTATTACCGATGTTTTTTCACCTGCGCAGACAAACGTTCCATCGCTGTAAAATTCAAGCTTGAAGTATCTACTGTATTTTTCGGCAAGAGTAACCTTATCACCGGCTACGGAATCAAGATATTTCTGCATCTCTTCAATTTTATCCTCAAGTGCTGTCCTTTCCGCCACAGCCTTCTCATGCGAATAGTACAGATGAAAATATCTGTCCTTTGTATCTGAGGGATAAAGCTTCATTGCAACGGTCTTTCCATAGCATCTGTATGGTCTGATCAGGCATCTTCTGTCATTTTCAAAGCTGCCGCTGCATTCTTTTATGATCTCCCTTACAAGCGCCTTCTGCCCCTTTACCATTATTATGAAGGGATAATCGGCTCTGTCCATGTCATTAATGTTGGCGCGGCTTAAATATCCCCGATTCAGTATAAAGCCAATATTTCGATACCCATAACCGGATGCCTTTTCAACCATGTATCTCAGCTGTGAAACATCAACGATGCTTCCCGGATACTCCTCATAAAAGAGTGGAAGCTCATTATTAACGTCATAAGCCATTGCAATGTTTACAATAGGCAGGCCCTTGTCAACTTTAGGGTGGCCGAATTCAATCATGTCTATGTCACCAGCTTCGCAGTTCTTGTTGGTTGAGTCATAGGAAATATAAATTCTTTCATTGTGATCACGATCACGGTTCCAGTCATCAAGAAAGCCCTGAATCTGATTATATTCGATGGATGCAAGAAAATCCGAGATCTTGGAATCGCTGTATATCTTCATTTTTTCGGTCATCAGAGGATGATTGTATGCATAGTCAGGATAGTACTGAGCCTGATTGCCTTCAGTTATTATTGAATAGAAGGCAATGTCCAGAAGAAGTCCTGCGTCCTTTTCATCAAATCTGTTTTTTAACAGCTTATCAAGATTAAGCTCCCTTACCAGCTCAGAAAGCACCATGAACGTGCCGCTTTTGAGACACCCGCTTCTATCAGCCTGTGATTCTTCAGAAAACTCCTCGGTTCCAAAATACTGGACATAGTTTCCATTAGGAATCATCATTCCAGGCTCATCAGTCAGCTTGCCAATGATCACGAATTTAGGAATTGCATACTTTTTTTCCGGCACATACTTAGTCTCTAGAAGATAACGAACGTACTGGCTTTTTCCTTTCTTCATGATGTTGATTTTGCCCGCTTCCTCAGGCACCTTTACGATCTGCTTGTAATACATATTATCACCCGTTTCTACAAAAATATTTAGTGCAACTTTACACTAATATTATAGCACATTCACATGCAATAATACATAGAAAAAGGCCAAAATATTACGATTATTTCATAATATTTTGACCTTCTTATATATAAAATAATTTAGTTAGTGCAATTCCTATTGGAAGTTAAGATAAAAACATCTAAGTTAATGACTCCGTTGTTTAGCAGCACATGATGAACCATGATATGAACTTTTAAAAATTACCATCGTTCCAAATGCAAATTATAAAGATGAATAATATTGGGAAACTAGGGATACTCAAAAGTGATCAAATAAGATAGCCAATTCTGATTGTTTAATATCAACATAATTAGGTAATATTGTCTTGAAATCGTAGGCTTTAAGAACATTTGAGAATTAAAATTTGGCAATTTGTCTTGCAAATTATAAAAGATTAATCAAACCTCAAGAACGTAAACTTAACATCAATCAGTGAATACTCTGTGCAAATTATAAAAGATTAATCAAACCTCAAGAACATAAGCGGTTATTGTTGCACAGAGTTCAAGTGCAAATTATAAAAGATTAATCAAACCTCAAGAACTGACGTTACCAACTGCATATATATTTTTAAGTGCAAATTATAAAAGATTAATCAAACCTCAAGAACCATAGCAACACTATTTATTATCCTTTTTAGTGCAAATTATAAAAGATTAATCAAACCTCAAGAACTACTTAGATACTTTTCTTTGCTATAAATGGTGCAAATTATAAAAGATTAATCAAACCTCAAGAAC
>ONFH01000249.1 GCA_900317015.1 uncultured Erysipelotrichaceae bacterium
GACGTAAAGTCGTTATGATCGGTGATGGTGTCAATGATTCGCCAGCTTTAAGCGAAGCGGATGTTGGCGTCGCCATTCATTCCGGTGTAGCCATTGCAAGAGAAGTGGCCGATGTGACAATCGATGAAGATCATTTAATGAACTTAGTGACGTTAAGAGAGCTTTCTAGTAAGCTTGAATCACGTACCCGTTCCACTTATCATGCCATCATCGGTTACAATTCAGCCTTGATCATTTTAGCCATGTTTGGCTTATTAACACCGACGTTAAGTGCCTTATTACATAATGGTTCAACCACTGTATTCTCATTACATTCAACGACGAATTTATTGCCTAGAAATTTTGATGATGAGGAGGAAGTGTCTTATGAAGTATCATAAGTTTTTGCTTGGGTAACGATCATTGCGTTCTTGTTAACAGTGATTACAGGCTACAAAAAGAAATAATAGGATGGACTCGTATGAGTCCATTTTTTGCGTTTTAGGGAAAAATAAAAAGGGATGTGCTGCCACATCCCATAGGTGATCTTATTCACCGAAATATCTCTTTAATAAGCCAGCGAAAGCTTTACCATGACGAGCTTCGTCACGAGCCATTTCATGAACTGTATCATGGATGGCATCTAAGTTAAGAGCTTTAGCACGTTTTGCTAAATCTGTCTTGCCAGCAGTTGCGCCGAATTCAGCTTCAACACGGACTTCAAGGTTATGCTTAGTAGAATCAGAAACAACTTCACCAAGTAATTCTGCGAACTTTGCTGCATGTTCTGCTTCTTCGAAAGCTGCCTGTTTATAGTACATACCAACTTCAGGATAGCCTTCTCTCATAGCAACTCTAGACATTGCTAAATACATACCAACTTCTGAACATTCACCTTCGAAGTTTGCTCTTAAGTCAGCCTTGATATCTTCAGGAACGTCCTTAGCGACACCAACAACATGTTCAGCAGCCCAAACCATTTCGCCTTCCATAGGAACGAACTTATCTTTTGGAGCCTTACAAGTTGGGCAAACCCAATCAGCTGGTAAATCAGCGAACTTTACGCCTTCCTTTTCTTCATCATAAATATGACCACATACTGTACATCTAAATTTCATAAATCTTTTACACACCTTTCTTATAAAATTTATGTTCTGATTAAATTATGACAATTTGAAATCCCAAGTGCAAGGGATTTCAAACATCCACCAGAACTTCTTTCTGTCTATACTATACCACTGAGAATATAATTTGTAAATAGGAATGATTACTATTTAAATAAATTTTTTGTAAACTTTGTGTTTTTACTGTATTTATGGGGATGAATTGAAAAATTGATCTGGAAGAACGTCCTAATGAAAGAAAAAGATATGGATATTTCGCATAAAAATAAAATGATAACGCTTAATGATTGAAAATGGGATAAAGACATGCTATAGTAATAGATAGGAATAATTCCTATTAAATAAGGAGGAAAACAATTATGAAATGGGTATGCACAGTATGTGGTTATGTTTATGAAGGTGACGAATTACCAGAAGACTACGTTTGCCCTGTATGCGGCGTAGGCGCTGATCAGTTCGAAAAAGTCGAAGAAGAATAAAACATAATAATGTCAGGCAGATCGATTTGATCTGTCTTTTTTTATACCTTGTAAAGCTTTGAAAAAGGGTTATCATAAGCATGTGAGGTGACATCATGAAGAAAATATTGATCTTACTTTTATGTCTCGTTTTAGCTGGCTGTTCGGGTGGTCAGACGACTAAGAAAAAGAAGTCGACGACAACGACAGTTGAACCGGCCAAGCCCGTCACGATTGGCGATGTTTACAATAAAACGTATGTGCAGAAGAAAATCATTTATGCAAATAAGAATCAGTATGAGAAAAAGAAGGATGCTCTCAATAAGAAATTGACGTATGTCATTAAGAAGAGCAGCATCGTTTTTGAAACGAATCTGAAGTATGACAAGGTCACTTATGAGAAAGCAAGCATCACATCTTTTGATCAAAAGAAGATCAAACATTTGAGCCGTAAATACATCGTGAAGACCGATGGCAAGACGCTTGGCATCACATTATTCTTTGCCAAGTCTAAGTTCTATATTGCCAACAATACGCTTGATCAAAATGGCTATACATACATTGCTTTATTAACGAAAAAAACAAAGAAAAAGACCAAAGCTTCGACAAGTAAAAAGAAGAAAAAATCTAAGAAGTCGAAAAAGAAAAAGTCAAAAAGTTCTAAAACAACTAAAAAATAGCATTGAAATTCGGATTATAAAAAATTCAAAAAGCTATTGACAAAAAGATATCCGTAGACTATTATGGAGACACACAAAAACAAAAAGCAAAAACGCTGATCGAGAATAGTAGCTTATGATCACCTCTAGCGAGACGGTACAGAGTGGAAGGCCGTCAGGCAGATGTAAGTGAATCGCACTCGTGAGTGTCTGTTGGAAATAAAAGTATAACGGAACGTATGTCTACGTTACAGACCTTGAGGTGGATGTCTTTTTAGACATCAAGTAGAGTGGTACCGCGTTAATGACGTCTCTTTTAAAAGAGACGTCTTTTTGTTTACATGAAGGAGGTATTCTAATGGAATCACGGCGAGGGAGTATTCAATTTTAACTCATACAAAATAAAAATTTTAAAGGAAACATTAAAGGAGAATACAAATTATGGAAAAGAAATTTAACAAAGTCGTTTTAGCATACAGTGGTGGATTAGATACTTCAATTATTATTAGCTGGTTAAAAGAAACATATGGCTGCGAAGTCATTGCGGTCAGTGCCAATGTTGGTCAGAAAGATGAATTAGATGGTCTGGAAGCAAAAGCTTTAGCAACTGGTGCTTCTAAATATATCGAATTAGATTTAAGAAAAGAATTCGTCGAAGACTTCATCTTCCCAGCGATCAAAGCCAATGCCAAATATGAAGGCAAATACTTATTAGGAACTTCCCTTGCAAGACCAATCATTGGTAAGAAGTTAGTCGAGGTCGCTAAGGCTGAAGGTGCCGATGCCATCTGTCATGGCTGTACTGGTAAAGGAAACGATCAGGTCAGATTCGAATTAGCCATTAAAGCCTTTGCCCCAGATATGCCAATCATCGCGCCATGGAGAATTTGGGACATCAAATCAAGAGATGATGAAATCGATTATGCCGAAGCAAGAAAGATTCCACTAAAGATCAACAGAGAAACAAACTACTCTAAAGATAAGAACTTATGGCATTTATCTCATGAAGGATTAGATCTAGAAAATCCTGCGAATGAACCTAAATATGATGAGATCCTTGAATTAGGTGTCTCTCCAGAAAAAGCTCCAGATACACCAACATATGTCACAATTACTTTTGAAAAGGGTATTCCAGTTGCCTTAGATGGTGAAAAGATGGATGGTGTGACATTAATTGAAAAGTTAAATAAGATCGGCGGTGCTAACGGTATCGGTATCATCGACATGGTTGAAAACAGACTTGTCGGTATGAAGTCAAGAGGCGTTTATGAAACACCAGGTGGTACGATCTTATATCAGGCACATCAGGATCTTGAAGAAATTACAGTTGATAAATATACAGCTCACTTCAAACAGAAAGTCTCTCTTGAATTAGCAGACATCTTATATAACGGTTACTGGTATTCTCCATTAACAGAAGCCATCAATGCTTTTGTCGATAAGACACAGGAAAACGTCAATGGTGATGTGAAGTTAAAACTTTATAAAGGCAACATCATTGAAGCAGGTATGACTTCACCAACATCATTATATAGTGAACAGACAGCATCATTTGGTGAAGATGATGATTACAACCAGGCTGATTCAGCAGGCTTCATCAACTTATATGGTTTACCAATTAAGATGATCGCCAAAGCTAAAGAAGGAAAGTTATAGGAGGTACATTATGGCACTGTGGGCTGGAAGATTTTCAAAAGAAATAGATAAAGACGTCAACGCCTTTAACTCATCATTATCATTTGACTGCCGCATGTATAAGCAGGATATCCGTGGGTCTCTAGCCCATGCCAAAATGTTAAACAAGCAGGGCATCATTGATGAACAGAGTTATCAGGAGATCGTGAAAGGTCTCACTGATATCTGTGATGAGATCACAAATGGCACTTTAAAGTTTGATCCTGATGCCGAAGATATCCATATGTTTATCGAGGCGGAATTAACAAAACGTTATCCTGTCTCTGGTAAGAAATTACATACTGGACGTTCGAGAAATGATCAGGTCGCTTTAGACTTAAGATTATATGTGCATGATGAGATCAAAGACATCAAAGAATTATTAAAGAACATGATCAATGTTTTATGTGATGTGGCAAGCCAGCATACCGAGACGATCATGCCAGGCTATACCCATTTACAAAGAGCACAGCCAGTGACTTTTGCCCATCATCTGATGGCTTATAGTGAAATGTTCTTAAGAGATATCGATCGTTTAAATGA
>ONFH01000128.1 GCA_900317015.1 uncultured Erysipelotrichaceae bacterium
AGCCACCTTCCACATAATATTGCGTTCATCCGTTGGGACACGATACGTATTGGCAGTCAGTTCGATGCCTTGATCGATTGGATCGACGATAATGAGATCATGAAGGGTAATTGGGGACATGATCATTTCTAGATCATGATATCCATCTTCTCTTTTTCTGACAACATCTAAGGCTAAGTTGACCTTTGCATAAGCTCTTACTTTCATAGCTTGTTCCTTTCCTGATCAAGTTTTACAAGATCATCAATTGAGAGCTGCTGCGCACGAAGTGTTGGATCGATTCCACAGTTCTCTAAAGCTTTCCTTGGTTCCTCAAAGAAAGGCTTCATATTATTTAAAATCGTTTTTCTTTTCTGTTTAAAGGCTCCATAAATGATCTCCACTAAATGATTGGGAATCGTTCTTTCCTTTTCAATATGGAAGACGGCACTATCCACATGGGGAGAGGGAATAAAGACATTCTTAGAAACCGTCATTTCGTAAGAGATCGAACCGACATAATCGATCATCATCGTGACCGGACTCTTTTCGCCACGGCATAACTTTTCGGCAACTTCCTTCTGGACCATCGCCGTTAAAGAACGAATCTTTGACTGACTCTTTAAAATACGAGTAATGATATCGGTCGTTATATAGTAAGGCGTATTCGTGACAACAGCGACCTTTTCACTATCGATCTGTGAGACAAAAGCATCAAGATCCACTTTCAGAAAGTCTTTGAAGATCACATCAACATTTGTACATTCTTTTAGTGTATCATCGAGAACGTCCTTTAATCGTTCATCAATTTCAAAAGCATACACATGCTTTGCATAATGTGCTAGGACTTCTGTTAATGCGCCTATGCCAGGACCAATCTCAATGACAACTGTTTCTTCATCAATATGTGCACATTCGACAATCTTTATGATCACATTTGGATCAACTAAAAAGTTTTGGCCATATTTCTTTGAGGCGTTTAAATGATATGTATTTAATATTTCTATAGTGTTTGATTTCTTCGCGATATTTCTCATGCTTTTATTATAATTAATAAAAACGCTCCAAGCAATGCTTAGAGCGTATCGATTAACCTTTAAAAGCGCGATCAAATGTTTCTTTTAAATCTTTTGCGCAAGCTTCTTCATCGTCACCTTCAACACGAATGACAACTTCATCACCCTTGTTAATAGGAGCACCCATGACCATTAAAAGTTTCTTTAAGTCATAAGACTTATCTTTGACCCATAATGATGTTTTAGAAGTGTACTTTTTAGCAGTTGCGACAACTTCACCAGCAGGACGTGCATGGTTGCCCTGAGGATCCTGCATAACGTAAACAAATTCTTTCATTATTATTCTTTCCTTTCTTTAAAAAAGCAGGCGCTTAAGCACCTGCTTTCATTTTTCATTATTCAGCTGCTTTTTTGATTTCTTTTAAAGCATCTTTATTTGTGATGATGACTGCAACTGTATCAGAGTAGCCAGCAGCTTTGATTTCAGAACGATCGAATTCAAGTAAGATCTGACCTTCTTCAATCTTGTCGCCCTGTTTAACTGTACATTCGAAGCCTTTACCATTCATGTTAACAGTATCAACACCAACGTGAATTAATAATTCGATACCAGAATCACTTGTTACACCAATGGCATGCTGAGTTGGGAAGACCATTGTCACTGTACCATTGAATGGAGCATAAACACGACCCTGAGTAGGTTCAACACCAACTGAAGGACCCATTGTTTCAGCTGCGAACATTGGATCAGGAATTGCAGATGCAGGAACGATCTTACCATTGATTGGAGACATAACTTTACCCTTATCTGTTTCGAAAGCGACATCTTTAGGAGCTTCCATTTCTTCAACAGCAGCATCAGGTAAATCTTCTGGATTATCTGCCCAGATGACCATCGTAATTGCGAATGCGATACCAGCAGCGATTAATAATTCAATTGTGTAAACTAATGGATTGTTAATTGTTAAGTAACCAGGAATACCAGTTACACCATAAGCAGATGCACCTAAGTGAGTGATAGAACCAAACCAAGCACCAACGGCACCACCGATCATACCAGCGATGAAAGGTTTCATGAATCGTAAGTTAACACCGAAGATAGCAGGTTCTGTGATACCAAGAGAAGCAGATAATGCAGATGGTAATGCAACAGTTCTTGTCTTAGGGTTCTTAGTCTTGATGGCAACAGCTAAACATGAACCGAACTGAGCGAAGTTAGCAGCAGAAGCTAATGGCATCCAAATGTTTGTATTGTTGAATTCCTTAGAAGCTAACATACCTGCTTCGATAACGTTGTACATATGATGTAAGCCCATAACAACTGTAACTGGATAAACAGCACCCATGATTGCAGCACCAAGACCCCATAAAGAAGTAATTAAGACCTTAGCGGCTTCAAGTACATAAGTTTCAAGTGTTGAGAAAATTGGACCAATGACAACGAATGTTAATAATGCAGTAATGAAAACTGTACATAATGGTGTAACGAATAAGTCGATAACGGCTGGTACAACATCATGTAATTTCTTTTCGATCTTAGACATGAACCAAACAGAAATGATGACTGGGATAACGTGACCTTGGTAACCACTTCGTCTAATGGAACCAAGGATATAACCGCCAATTCTAATATTACCAAATAAATTCCAAGTAGGAACAGAACCAGTATATTTCAAGCCATTAGACTGGCAGTATGCTTTGATCGCATCTGGAGAACCAACATTCCAACCATTCAGTAAAGCTGAGTGAATCATTAATAGACCAATAACAGCGCCTAAGAAGATGTTTCCACCAAATACACGAGCGGCAGAAACGGCAACGATAACTGGTAAGTAAGCGAAGGCTGTATTTGATACCATATCCATAAATCCATACCAGTCAGTAGAAGCGAAACCAGGTACAGCTTTACCTAAGGCTTCGACGATCCCCATCATTAAACCAGAAGCAACGATGGCTGGTAAGATAGGTACGAATACATCACCTAATGTCTTAACCATTCTCTGTGGTAAAGGCATGTTTTTCGCAGCAGCATCTTTTACATCCTGCTTAGTGGCAGCAGTTAAACCTGTTACTGCTAAGAATTCATCGTATACATGGTTAACGGTCCCTGTACCGATGATACACTGAAGCTGACCATTTGAAGAGAATACCCCCTGTACACCTTCAACGTTCTCCAATGCTTTGACATCAACCTTGTCGATGTCCACGATTGCAAGTCTCAAACGAGTTGCACAATGTGCGGCAGAAGCGATATTTTCCTTGCCACCTAAATGGCTATAAATTTCTTCTGCACATTTTCTGTAATCTAGTGCCATAAAATTTTTGTCCCCTCTCTCTTTAATTACACTAAATAATGTTATTTATGAAACACAATTGTGGATCACCTTTTTTAATATTATGCTCTACGATCCACAATATGTGTTATCACCGATCAGATCAGACCTAGATCTGCGAAGGCCTTGTAAAGACCATCTTCTGTTACTGATGGACAGACTACATCTGCCATCTTTTTCAGTGTTTCAGAGCCATTGGCCATGACAACACTCGTACCAACAGTTTCGATCATTTCCTTATCATTCATGGAATCACCAAAACCGTATGTATCTTCAATAGGTACCCCAAGTTTGTCACAGATCAAGCGAATGCCCTGACCTTTGTCAAACTTACGATTGACAATATCACCATTTAAACAATTATGAGCTGCGACATCCTGAATCATGAACGCAAAGTCTTTTCCTAAAACTTCCTTTGCTTCATCAAGCTGTTCGCTCTTTGTACACATAATAACGACTTTATAAATTGGACGTCCGTCATATTCACTCATAGGACGGATTCCGAGACCTTCGGCCAATGCTTTTCTCCATCGTTCGATTTCTGAGTTGCCCCCCTCGGCATCCTTTAAGAAATCGCCTAATGATTCATCACCGTAAGTGGCATCACGTGCTTCGATCGTACGGAAGACACCATTACGTTTTAAAACATCCATTGCCAAGTCTCTCTGTGCATTGTCCATTGGACAATCGAAGATGACTTCATCACCGACCATCACATAACCGCCACCTAAAGCGACCATGCCGTCGAAGTCATACTTTAACAAAGGTGAAAGCATACCAACGTTTCGACCTGTACATAAGAAGACTTTGTTCCCCTTTTCTTTCGTCTTCTTCATGGCTTCAAGAGCACTATCAGGTGGAACGTTTGAGCCTGGCTCAGTTAAAGTTCCATCAATGTCCAAAAAAATTAATTTCTGACTCATTACTTTCTGCCTTTCTTCTTTGTAGTTGAACGAGGTTTCTTTGTCGTTTTTCTCGTTGTTGTCTTTTTAGCTGTTGTCTTAGCAGCTGGTTTAGCAGCAGCCGCTCTTTTTGCTTTTTCAAGAGCAGCTTCATCAGCTAAAGCTTTCGCTTTGGCTTTTTCCGCTTCAGCAGCTTTGGCTTTGGCTTCTTCTTCCTGCTTTCTAGCTTGCTGTGCTAAGGCCTTCTTTTTGGCATCGGCTTCTGCTTTTGCTTTGGCAATTGCTTCTTCCTTAGCTTTTTTTTCTGCTTCAACACGTTCTGCTTCTTCTTTAGCAGCTTTGGCAGCCTGTGCTTTTTCTTCTGCACGCTTCATCGCAGCTTCAGCAGCTTTTTTTGCTTCTTCAGCCTCTTCTTCAGCACGCTGTGCTTCTAAACGCTTGATGGCGTCTAAATCAGGAGCTTCTTCACGAATTGACTGTGGATTGTATGAATGATAGAGCCATACGAAGCTATGTGGAGGCATAACGACAGCCTTTGCATCCATCATACGACCAGTCATTAATTCGAGATACATTTCTTCATCATTGACCCAAGCTGTCTGTTCGTCATCGGCGAAGTTGAATAAAGCAATTAACTTTTCATCTTTGTAGTAACGACCGATACCTAAGATATGATCATTCCATGGTTCAACGATCCATGTATCCGCATTTGAATCAAAGACTTCGTAAGAAGCACGGAGCTCAATTAAACGCTTGATGGCCTGGTAAACCTGACCCTGTCTTGTAGAAAGATCATTTCTCATGGCGACATGATCCCAGTTCAAGTTACCACGATGTAAGTATCTTGAGTCATCCCATTTTACAGGATCATCATGATAAGAGTAGTCATTTAACTGACCAATTTCATCACCACTGTAAAGGACTGGGATACCACTCTGAGTGAATAAGAAGGCATGTAATGTGATGACAAGATCAACAGCCATCTTTAATTTCCATTTATTGTCTTCATAAACGGCAGCTTCAACACCACAAAGGGAAGCGGTCGTCCCACACATTCTGGCATCACCTAAACGAGGGTCATCATTGTATAATTCCCCACGTGACTGTGAGCCCCATAAAGCACCTTTGAAGTAGTCATTTAAGAATTTCTTATGAGCGACTTCTTCAATGCCAAACTGTTTTAAGTAATCGTAATCTAAGCCCCAGCCAATATCATCATGACATCTTAAGTAGTTCAAGAATGTATACTGCTTAGGTAATGCGAAGACTGATTCCATCTGATGTCTTAATAAACGAACATCTTTTGTGGCAACTGTAGACCACATCGTACACATTGTCGTAACGTTGTATAACATATGACATTCAGGTTTTTCAACAGTTCCGAAATAAGGAACGACCTTACTTGGTTCCATGACAACTTCACCAAGAAGTAAAGTTCCAGGACATACGATATCAGCAGCGATATGCATGATACGTACTAATGTGTGAACCTGAGGTAAGTTACGGCAGTTCGTGCCTAATGTCTTCCAGATATATGGAACGGCATCAAGTCTTAAGATATCGACACCATTGTTACATAAGAATAACATGTTTGCTGTCATATCATTGAAAACAGTTGGGTTCGCATAGTTTAAGTCCCACTGATATGGATAGAAAGTTGTCATAACGACTTTCTGAGCTTCTTCACACCAGCTGAAGTTACCAGGAGCTGTTGTTGGGAAGACCTGAGGAACCGTCTTTTCAAATTCGTTTGGAATATTCCAGTTATCGAAGAAGAAATAACGATCCTGATATTCTTTTTCGCCATGTCTTGCACGCTGTGCCCATTCATGATCTTCAGAAGTATGGTTCATAACGAAGTCAAGACAGATCGACATACCGTTCTTATGGCATTCATTAGCTAAATCGGCTAAGTCTTCCATCGTACCAAGTTCAGGCTGAACTTTTCTAAAGTCTGCAACGGCATAACCGCCATCAGAACGATCTTTAGGAGATTCAAGTAATGGCATCAAATGTAAATAGTTGATGTGCTGTTCCTTTAAGTAAGGAAGTTTTTCCTTGATCCCTTTCAATGTTTTGTTAAAACACTGAGTATACATTAATTCACCCATCATATCGTTGCCACGATACCAGTCAGGGACTGCTGAACGAGCGTCATCCCATTCCTTTAATTCAGGGCTTCTTTGTGTGTAGTAGTCATGTAACATTGTGCAGAAATAGTTGAACGCCTGTTCATCATTATTATAGATTTCTGCATAAAGCCATTTTAATTCATCATAGTTTGCTTCCAGACGTGCTTTAAACTCTGGTTCCCAATTTGGATCGATCAATGTATTCACCTCTTATTAGTAGTTTCTAATAAATTCTTCGACTTCTTCGACCTGAGGCATTACTCTTAAAGCGCCTTTACGAGTCGTTACGATACTTGCGGCTGCATTCGCAAAAGTAATCACTTTTCTTAATGTGTCTTCGTCTAAATCATCAAGACCATTGTCTAAGATTCCATTTAAGACGCAGGCACAGAATGTATCACCAGCACCTGTTGTTTCAATTGTAGAATCCTGTAAGAAAGCAGGTACAGTCATATCAATATCTTTATAGATTGCACGTGATCCGTCACCGCCAAGTGATAAGCAGATCAGCTTGATGTTAGGATATGTTTCACGTAAATAAGCTAAAGCTTCATCATAGGTATCCTTACCTGTGAACCATAAGATCTCATTATCAGAAATCTTTAAGAAGTCCGTATTCTTCATACCATAATCAAATGCTTCTTTGGCATCATCTAAGCTATCCCATAATGGTGGTCTTAAGTTTGGATCAAACGTAATGATCGCACCATTTTCTTTCGCACACTTAACAGCTTTATAAGTTGCACTTTTCACTGGTTCATCTGTTAAAGATAAAGTTCCGAAGTGGAATAAGCGAGCATTAGCGATCATGTCCGTATTCACTTCATCTTCCTTTAAGTTGACATCAGCACCAGGTTTACGATAGAAAGAGAAATCACGGTCACCGTTAGGCAGCTTATGAACTAATGCTAATGTCGTATGAACATCTTCATCGAAGCATAAGCCTTCAGTAGCGATGCCCTGTTCCTTAATGGCATCAGCTAACTGAGTTCCGAATCCATCCTTTCCTACCTTACCAATAAATCCGACTTTCTTGCCGAATCTTGTTAACATTGACAAGACATTACATGGAGCGCCACCAGGGTTTGCTTCAAATAGAGGGTTGCCCTGATCAGAAGTTCCATTCTGTGTAAAGTCAATGAGCAGCTCACCAAGAGCTACAACATCATATTTTTTTGAATCACTCATTGTTTTATTCCCTCTCTTCCTTGACAGTAAAACTTTAGCATATTTTAAGATTGAATGAAAGCGTTTCCCTTTTCATAAAATAAAAATCTTCTTATTTTTACAAAACATTGATAATATCCTGTCAAGAAAGCACTGTAAGCGCATTAAAAAACACTAGGATTTATGCTATAATTTCCTAAGTTGTGTAAAGATTCCGTAAAGTCTGCTACATACATTCAGCCCCAAATGTCAAGGGCTTTCAAATAATGAAAACGTTCTCAAACAGGAGGAACTCAAATGGATCGTAAAGAAAAAATCATCAAACTTATTCAAGAGAGTGATAAGCCCATTTCGGCATCTCTTTTAGCAAAGCAATTACATGTTTCCAGACAGATCATCGTTGGTGATGTTGCTCTGATCCGTGCCTCTGGCACTGAGATCATTGCGACCCCACGAGGCTATATCATGGATCAAAAGGATCCTCATCTTTGTAAGAAGATCGCCGTTAAACATGACGAATCACGAATTGAAGAAGAATTGAATCTCATTGTCGATCTTGGTGGTGAAGTGATCGACGTCATCGTCGAACATCCAGTCTATGGTGAGATCAAGGCATCTCTCCATACCGCCTCGCGCTATGATGTGACACAGTTTATGGATAAGTTAAATTCCTCAAATGCCGAACCATTAAGTTCATTAACAAATGGCGTCCATCTTCATACGATTGCCTACAAAAGCGAAGCAATGCTGAAAGTCATCATGAGCGCATTAAAAGACAAAGGCTTTCTTTATGAAGAAGATCAATAGAAAAAGGCGGGACCTGTATCATAGATCTCGCCTTTACGCATTCTATTCATAAAATTTTGTTAATGCCTGTTCAATATCTTCTCTTGTTACACCGACCATATTAAAACGTTTAAACAATGTCTTCACATTGCCATAGCCTAAATGGAAATACTTATAAAGATATAAACGCTTATCCTTATTGCCCATAATCTCTAAGTCAATAAAATCAGCCCAGCTCAATGATGGTTTTGTATCATCAAACGTCACAGCCTGTTCGATGGCTTCAATGATGGCATCATGACGTGCTTCGGCGACGCCTAATTTCTTTTTGCCAATGGCATCCTTACGATTCACAAAGGCATGCTTACAGTTAGGAACATTCTGGGTAATGATATCTCTGATACGTTTACCAGGATTGTCAGGATCTGTTAAGACGATCACGCCTCGGGTATTGGCAGCCGTCTTGATCAGATCAAGCGTTCTTTTACTGATGGCACTGCCATGAGTCTCAATTGTATCGACATCAAATAATTCTTGTAAAGTTGCCGTATCCGTCTTTCCTTCTACGACCACCACTTCTTTAATTCTTTTTTTCATTAAAATCACCATCGTCAATATATTAAAAAAGCCCCTCTTCGTCAATCATTATTTCATGAATCCTCATAAGTCTAAAAATATTATACAAAACCATTTCCTATAGCGAGTAAAATGTATACGCTTTTTTGAGTTCCGGTATACAAGAAAAATAAAATGTATAATTTGATTTTTTAGCTCACGGCCGAAAAAAGTTATTCACAATTATTAT
>ONFH01000160.1 GCA_900317015.1 uncultured Erysipelotrichaceae bacterium
CATAGTATTTTCATTTCTTAAACGAGAATACTGAGTTAACCATCTTAAACCTAATGTTAATCTTCTTTCTGGTGAAACTTCAACTGGTACCTGATAGTTAGCACCACCAACACGTCTTACCTTTAATTCAAGTACAGGCATGATGTTTTCAATAGCAGCATCAAATACTTCCATTGCTGGTTTACCAGTTTTTGCTTCAACTTTATCAAATGCACTATATAAAATATTCTGTGCAGTACCTTTTTTACCATCGAGCATGATGTTATTGATCAATTTAGTAATAGTCTTGCTATTGTAGACTGGATCTGGTAATACATCTCTCTTAGCAATACGTCCTTTTCTAGACATTAGCAATTCCTCCTATTTTATTTCTTTGGTTTCTTAGTTCCGTAAAGGGAACGACCCTGCTTACGATCTTTAACACCAGCGCAGTCCATAGTACCACGAATAATATGATAACGAACCCCTGGTAAATCCTTTACACGTCCGCCACGAATTAATACAACTGAGTGTTCCTGTAAGTTGTGACCAATTCCTGGAATATAAGCAGTTACTTCTAAGCCGTTAGATAATCTAACACGGGCATATTTACGTAAAGCTGAGTTTGGCTTCTTAGGTGTCATTGTAGCCACACGAGTACAAACTCCACGCTTCTGTGGTGAAGCAACCTTAGTAGCTTTCTTAGCTAAAGAGTTATAACCTCTCTGTAATGCTGGAGATTTATATTTCTTAGTTTTTTCACTACGTCCTTTTCTAATTAACTGATTAATTGTAGGCATGTTTTTCTCCTTTCTCTAACACACAATTCCGGGTGTTTCAATATTCAGTCATTTAAATAATGCTTGTTCACAAGCACCTTTGATATAATACATAATTGACATTCTCAAGTCAACACATTTTTAAACTTTTTTAAATCAACAGTCCCGTGCGTTTAATTTAGCAGATTATCATCTTAAAATCAATATTTTTATATGATTTTTTGTAGCTTTGGCCATGTCCCTTTCCTAATTCTTGCAATAAAAAAACAAGTGAAACAATCCAATGAACTGTTTCACTTCTAAATAATCCCTTTCGTTTCTTTATAAGTCGAGATCTCTCAAATCATACCTTTTATTCTTAAGAAATAATTCATATGCTTTCATTGCTGGAATATAACGCACCCGAATTGGTTGGAGCCCTGCTTTTTCAAATATCTTCATTTTAACCTCCCCCTTAGAAAGAACGTCTGCTTCTTCCGTTGGAAAGAGAAAACAATTTCTAGCTATTAAATTGTGATCACAAATAAATCCCCGATATGCCATTTCATAACAATATTGCTTAGCAACTGCTTCAATACCTGGCTGATTAGTTGGTGCAATTCCTTCATCTAGGTGCGGTACATAATATTTTGCATCACAAATTATAAAATAATGCTTCAGTTCCCATTCCTTCAACGTAATCACATCTGGAATAAACGTATCTAAGACCCTTTTCTTAGTAAACGTCCACAGTGGCTTTTCAATAATATCAATAAGTCGTTCTAAAGGGTCATATTTTTCTGATAGTTTGTCTCCTAAATTTAGATCTATAAGTCTTTCATCAAGCTGATTATCTAAAATGAAAGATAACACTTCTTCCCAAACTTGTTCAAAATGAGTTGTTCCAAAAATGCTTATTCCTTTATGATCAAAATAGTTTCTAACATAAATAGACATTAACTTAAGCACATGTTGTTTACACATTGAGAACTGCCTTCCCATTTCTTTTTCAATTTGTCCAAGAATAAAATCTTGATTCCCAAAATCATTAATTGATCCATTAAATAAATTTATCTCAGGCACATCAAATAGACGATCAATACCTAAATCATGCAAGTATTTTGATATTTGTGTCAAAATACAGGCATGAAGTTTTGTAAAATAATCAGCATTCTTTCTTCTCGAACGCGTAATGAAATTTAAATAGTAAGACGAACATTCATCGAACAATGGCTGCATGGTACTGATCGTTCTATCCCAATCAATAATGCCTTGCCCATTTTTTTCATAAAACTTTTCTAAATGGCAATAAAGACCATGCTCTAAGAAATCCTGAATCAAATCCCTTATAATTTCTAACCAATTCAGTGATATTTCTCTTTCTTGATCATAATCAATGAGCAAGAATGGTTCTATCTGTGGCTTTTCAAAAACCTTAAAAATCTGTCCCATTTCTTGGTAGGGTTCTTTCTTCGCTATATATTTTGGGAAACATATAAGTGCGACCTCTCTGACCACAAGAATCCCTACGAAGTGTAAAGCAAGAGCAGTATTTTGGCTTTTTAAATCTATATTAGTATGTAAAAATCCGATGGTCTCAGTTTGGACACCTAAGCAGTCAGTTTTTGATAAAGTTCTCTGAAAAATTCCTAAATATTCAAGTCTATCTATTATAGCTTTCGAATCAGCATCACAATTAAGCAAACATTCTAGTTCTCTTATAGAAAATATCTGTTGCTCTTTGATCCAGTGTATCTTCATTAGCTTTTTCCACTTCTTTGATCAAATGAATATGAAATCAGTTCAGCTTCGGATTTTTTTTGAATTTCATGATTAAAAATCTCAATTCCTCTTTGCTTAAACTTCTCACATATAGAGGACAAACTATTCACATTTTTACAGTCAAACAACGATGAACGTTTCAATCTCGCTGCATCCTCAAATAAATACATGATGACCTTATCACTAAATTCATTAATGAAAGAATTCCGATCAATTTCATTGCTAGACTTAGGAACAACAATATCCTCAGATAAAAAATAAGGTCCAAGAAGCTTATCTTCATTAACATTCTGATTCAACAAAAAACTGTTTATTGCCTTTCTCAACTTATTCCATTCCACTTTCCAAGCCGATGCCTCACCTAAAACTACAAATTTTCCATCCAATAAATCGTCATTATCATCAATCCCAATATGCTCAAAATGCCAACGTCTTTTAAAAGCCGCGTCCATCACTTGAGCTCCCTGATCCGACAAATTAACTGTCGCCCAAATAAACATATTGTCCGGTAGGCGAATAGTCTCATAATCATGAAGATCTCCTCCTAATTCTTCCATCAGATATTGTCTAAGTTCAACAGAAATATCCACATCATATTTTCCTGTGCCATTACGATCACGATCAAGAAGCCTCATCAAGTTACCAAATACACTTGCTGCATCAGCTCGATTCATTTCATCGATCACAAGTACATATGGCTTAGCATGGCCTGATCGTGCACTCTGTATTGCTTTGACATACAATTCAATAAACGGTCCAGGGACAAACTTATAAGTAATAAAATAATCATTTCCATTATAATAAGGCACTGGCTCATAAGTTCCTACAAACTGCGCATAAGAATAATCAGGATAAAATTCAATTGTTTTCGAATATTCTTTCACATCTTCGCCAACAAGCTGTCGAACCTCTTTTTCAAGGCGGAAACTTTTACCCGTACCCGGAGCTCCGTAAATGATTCTATTTCGATAATAAGATGATTTATAACCTGTATGATATGCAATTAAATCATTATTGGATATTTCATCAAAATGATAATATTGCTGATAAAGAAGCAATAAAATTTGATTATCTTCTATTTCTGCAATATCAGACGTCTGAATGTTCCATTGATCATCTTCTAAAAATAAATCATGCCATGTCCCTCTTCTAAAATAGAGATTAACCTGTGCAGATCTATGCTCACAATTTCCTACATGATCCACGAACGCTAATGGTCTCAAGCCATCTAAAGCAACAAAGACTGCAGTATTAGTCACTTTACAAAACAATTGCAACGATTTATTTTCCTGTTTAAGGTCATTGGCCTTACCATCGTTCGTAGATTCATTTAAGTCACCTATATGTTCAGTTACTAGACCAATAATACTTTGATCTTTCCATTGACTTGCATAATGTTCTCCACCATAACACGTTTGAATGGCATAAAAATGTCTCATCATGCCAAACATGTCAAAGCATATCTTTTCGAAAAGAGGAGACATATCGTTACATAGGCTCTTAACTTTTGAAAGCTGTCCAATCATGCGATACTCATCTAACTCAGGCATGATTCTTAATGCCAATAGCATATGTTTTAGCATACTTCCAGCATACCAGCCTACAAAGATCTGCGGATACATAATATATAAATACTTTTTGAGCCATCCATATTGACTATAACGTTTAATTTGTTTATTTAATTTTTTACCAAATATTTCATAATCATCTAAGGAATCAAATTGAGAACTTTCAACGATTTGGCATGATCTAACAAGTATATCTCTAATTTTTTTACCTAGATCAAGCGCTTTTTCATTTGTAAGCAATCTAGGATTTTGTTGCGAACCCGTAAGCCATTGCCCGCTCTCATTACAAAAAAGCTTGTATTTATACAATGATCCATTCGCAATCGTGCCAAATATAAGACGACATTTTTTATCAAATTCCATTTTATAACAGAGATTATCTTTATTTGCGGAGCCCGTAAAAAATAACTTGGACAAAAGTTCTTTACCGGAAAATGAAATGAGTTGTTTTGGTGCAAATTCTTTTTGCATATCGCTTAGAAAAGATAGAATGCTTTTTTTCGTGTCTTCAATTTCAAGATACTGCTTACCATAATTTACTACATATTTTGCAGCCCGATCATATTGATCATTCATCAATGTCTTTGCTTCCTTCATAAGATCAACTCCCATTCTTGAGACATCTTGAAAGCCTTCACAATTTAATTATATTATTTTGATATCTATTTGCAATCAAATTATGGATTCTTTTGTGCCACATTTTGAAACAAAAAAAGTGGATCTTAAAGATCCACTGGTTTTGCAACTTCAACAAGAAAATATCTCCCGTCAAAAGCTTCATATTTAGTTACACAATAGTATGAGCGCCCTAAAATAATACGAATACCCGAATAAGTGTTATGGTACATCTGTGTCTTCCTTACCATCGCGTCATCTCCCTCACACATATATTTATGAAGGGATTCATCGAAATTTACACTATATAATACGTTCATATTCTCATCCATCAATACTACATGTTCAAAAATTGCAGTATAAGGTTTCATGTACCGTTTATAATTAGCAGCAGATAAAGCCTTGAAATATGCTTCTTGCATCTCCTTCATCTGTTCCTTTGTCTTTGATAAACGTTTTAAAACAAGGTCTTCAATTCGCACATTTTTTCCATCAACTTCATGATAAAATGCATAAGCACTTGATATAAATGGATTATAGACGTTATCTCCTACTTTCACATTGCGAATATGAGAAGTAATTTGACTAATGAGCTCCTGAACTTCCTCTTTTTCACTTGCCTGTTTTAGCACCACAAAAATATCACCATAAATATGTGCAAGCAATGCTGCATTCTTGATTTCATCTCTGATCTTAGAAGCAATAGACTGTAACAATTTATTTACAATATCTAGACCATAATTAGAGATAAACGAGCGCATGTTATCAAATGAAAAAGTAATGTAAACAAAATCTCGCTGATTTTGTTTATATTCACTAATAAACTGCTCAATTGAGATCTTCAGGCCTGTAATATTCATCGTCTGCGTTTTGGCATCCATATAATTCAGCGTCTGATTAATCAATTCATTCTTATCCGTAATATCTTCAAAGTATCCACCTAAGCCAATAATTTTTCCATCAGAATAAACAGGGAATTTCGTAGCAGAGATCTTACGTAAATTTCCATCTACGATGCATGACGTCTGTCTTTCTGATTTCACAACACCTTCTGCTAAAACCTGTTCTTCATCCTCGCGGAAAAAATCTGGTTTAATGTGCCAGCCAATTTCTTCATCATTCTTACCAAGAATTTCATGAATGTCCTTAATATCATAATATTTAAGGAAAATGGAATTAGCTCCTAAAAATTTTCGATTTTTGTCTTTCCAGAAGAATCCAATATTTGTTTCCTTAATAAAGCTTTCAAAAATATCACTATATCTCATTTTCTGTTCAGAAGCAGGTCTAATATAGGAACGATCAATAGAATGAGGTTCAATCGATGTTGCGCTCACGGTATATAAGAGCAAACTATCATTCGACATCATGGTGATTTCTAAATGCTTATAAAGATAATTACCATTTTTCGATAAAAATCTAAAATAAGCTTCAATTGATCCATGCTCAGTCGTCAAAAGGCGATCACGCAGTGTCTCCTCATTCATAAAGTTTTGATAAGCTTCACGGTCTTCTTCATAAACATAATGATCATTTATATATACATTAAGATCTTTTATACTCAAGATACTATCTGGAATACTATAATTCTTAAAGACCATCTCAACAGAACTGTTTTTTAAATCCATGATATAAATCAAAGAACAGCGATCAAACAATGTTTTAAAAGCAATGACCGCATTCTTATCTTTTTTTGACTTAGCCGTGTATTCCACATAATCTACAGCAACCGCAAACGCTAATTTTTCTTTTGATTCACTCAAATAAGATAGCCGCGCATGAACTAGTGCATTATTAATAACAATAGAAAACGGCTGAGGCCGACTACTTTCCTTGGCATTATTTACGATTTCATTAATATGCTGATCAAAAATAGAAGGTTTAAAGTTGAGCTGTTTTTCCAAATCAGATGCTCCATGCAATCCTAAACGCTCAAGCAACTTTTCTAATGGTTGATCCATCAAAAGAACCTTTTTATCGTTCCCCTTGCATTCTACAATGCATAATCCACTATTACCATTTTCATGCTCACCTTCAGAACTCAAGTCATAAGAAGCTATAGCTTCCTGATAGCGACGACTTTGTGGCGTTTCATAGATTAAATGATCAAGACGTTCACGCTTCACACACTGACTAAACGGCAGTGGTTCGCCTAAATAATTTCCCTGCAAGCAATCAGTACTGAACTGTTTAACAATATCATTTTCCTTTTTGGTTTCAATTCCTTTGATCACACATTGCATCTTCATAGCTTTTGCAAGTGAAATGATTGCTTTTAAAAGGACGTTTGAATCTTCATCTAACTCTTTAAAAGAGTCAATATCAAGTTTCACTGTTGCAAATCCTTTTTTCTTAAGAACAGCTAATGAATTAAACTGCGTATTAAAATCATCAAGCCAAAGCTCATACCCTAATTCATTCAAGCATTCTAACTGGTTCGCAACAAAGTCATCCATCTCATGCATACGTGACTCAGTTACCTCAATATGTGCATAACTTCTAGGAATTTCATACAAGGCAGTTTGCTGATTCAAGTAATTGATCACATCAAAAAGTTCAAAATCATATAATGATAAATTAATAGAGAAAGAAATCGCATGTTTTGTCAACTGAGCACCTCGGACATAATCTTTACATGCCTGCTCAATGACATGCCGATCTAGAATATCGATCTTATGATGTTTTTCAAGAATTGGGACATATTCACTTGGCTTCAAAGTCTTATTATGAACATTATGCCATCTCGTTAATGCCTCATAAGATACGATCTCCCCCGTCAACGTTCTTACAATTGGCTGATAGTAAATTTCAATATCACCTTGCGTAATTGCGTCTTCAATATGTTCAACAATATATTGCTCATCTAAAAGCTGTCGACGCATTTCTTCATCAAAAAAGCAAACTTCTTTGTCATCCTTGGCATCCCTTCTTGCGATGCGAGCACGCTCAATCGCCGTTGATACAGAAACATACTCTTTAATTCTATATGCCCCTGCCTCAACTTTTAAATGTTTATCAAAATATTCTTCGTGAAATGACAAATTAATTTGGTGGACAAGATCCGTTACCCCAAATTCATCCGTCAAAACGACAAAATGATCTGCTGACAAACGTGCTTTAAGACGCTGAGGAAAATACTGATTAATAAGCTCTGCTAATCTTCTGACCGCCTTATTGCCTTCTTCATAACCATAATGTTCAGTAAAGGTGGAGAAATGGGACATATTGAAAAAGAGCATGATCAAATCTTGATTTACAAGATCCGCTTGAGCTAACATATGACTCGCTTCACGCTTAAAGCTTTCAATCTTATAAAGCCCTGTCATTTCATCAACATCTTTGCTATCAGTTAAGATTGCTTTATAAGTTGTTTTTGGCTCCTTCTTAATCTCTCCTGACTTCGTTCTCGCCTGAGCAATAAATCTGGAAAGATCACTCTCATCATTTACATAACCAGAATAGATTCCAAATTGTAAGGCAGCATAAACAAGATAGCCATTAATTTTATAATGAGCACAGTTATCACGTAATCGATCAAAGTGACTCTTAAAATCATTCTGATTCCCAATAATCAAGAAACTATTATACGAATCTCGATAAATATTATTTTCATCAAAAAAACATGAAATAATACGCGCAAGATCACAAATAACTTGATCACCAAATTCCGGTCCGGAAACATCATAAAAATGAGCAAGTTCAGGGTGAACAATATTCACTACATATGTCGTTTTATGCAAAAAAAGTGATGCATCTTCGCTGATGACACTTTTCAATTTTACGCCAGTTAATGAATCATGCTTACGATACCAGCCAATAGATTTTCGCATATCATCACGCCTTTCTCCCTTTATTATATAAAAAAACATCTTTCTTTTCCATACATATCAAATTTGCAAAAAATAATAAAGAAACTTTAATGTGAAAATATCTTGTACCAGCATCATATCTTTTTAAATAAAAAGGAATGTAACCTTTACATCCAGTTACATTCCAATTGCAATTATATTATTTAGTAAATAACTTGCCGTTTACATATAATTTATGACCATTTAAATTGATATTGCTATTAGTTGAATCAGCATCACTTAAAGAAGTTACATAAGTATCACCTGTTAATGTGATCTTAGATGACTTATCTAATTTAAGCGTTACTTTTTTCGCCGTATTGCTTGAATTAATAGCACCTTTATACGTAGAACCATTCGTTAAATTAAGAGAGACTGTTGAAAGCTTATCAGCAGTGATCCTACCAGTTAATGTTTGTTTCTTAGCATTGATTTTTACATTACCACCATTAGAACCAGAAGTTCCTCACTGTGATGTGCCTTTAGCACTTAATAATGTTCCAGAACCAAAACTTAATTTCGTATTTGTAAGATTGATTACTGCACTTGTATTAGTTACAAAGAACATTGGCGCACTCTTATAGTAAGCAGAAGACTTCTTAATAGAAATTTTCGAATTTGTCGCATTAAAAGTACCAACACCAGTTCCAGCATCACCAGACATAGACTGATAGATCATAACACCGCATTGATCCACTGTTCCTCTATTGCCTTTACCAGTCGCAGTCAATGTTGAATTTTTAACAGTTGCAGTATTCTTACCTTCTACAACAACAGCCTGCGCTTTATTAGCCGTACCTGTTGACTTCGTTAAAGTAATCTTACCAGTAGAATAAATAACAGGGGAACCTGAACCATTTGTCGTCAGCTTAGAGTTAGAAACACTTACAGTTCCTTCACCACGGTCAGTTGCTAAAGTCGCACAAGAACCTCCTTTTGTTGTAATTGTCAATTTATTACCAATAATTGTGCCACCATAAGTTACATCTAAGCCACGGGCACTTGCCGAACCAGTCGTCTTAATGGTTGAATTAGAAATGGTAATCTTAGATTTTGATCCAGTTGCAAATAGTGCATTAGCACCTTTAGCAATTGTTGTGATTTTCGAGTTTGTAATTTTTGCCGTTGAACCTTTTTGAACTAAAATACCTGCATTCACACCATAAAATTCAGAATTCTCAGTATTACTTGATGCTCCACTCTTTTTAATCGTCGCATTCTTAATTGTCGCATTACCACCTGATTTCACCAAAATAGCAGATTGATCAGTTTTCGTAGATGTTACGGTTCCAGTGACCGTCTTTTTATTAGTAATCGTTTTCTTGCCTGTCGCTTTTGTAGATGACGAACTTGAAGATGATGACCCTGGTTTTTGCATATTTCCTCCACCATTACCAGGAGGCGTTCCCATCGGAGATGAAGGCATATTTTTAGCCTGTACTAAATAATGATTAGCAATATAACCTTCACCAGCTGTAAAAGCACCCGTTAATAAAGCAACACTCATTCCTGCAATCACAATTTTCTTCTTTGATTTCATCATTAATCTCACCTTTCTTGAAGAACCTTTTGAAATGATTAAATAAGCAACTGAGCCAACAAGAACGAATGACTCAATGCCAAAAGCAACATAATACAAACTTGAAATAGAAGCCTTGGTATTGCCACCTTTCATTCCCGAAGGTGGTGTTCCCATTTTTCCTGATTTATTTTTAGACTGATTATTCGATGTGACAGTTAAGCTCATCGATTGACTATTTCCACTTGAATCAGATGGTTTAGAAGGGGGAGTTCCCATCGATCCTTTCTGATTACCATTTTCTGACATTCCTGGAGGATTTTGTCCTTTTTTAAAAGATACATTTGCACTATTATTGTTTGTTTTATAGATCACATACATTGTTCCACCAATAGATGTCGTACTCGCAGCCACCAAGGTCGAAGCAATAATGTTTTTATAAATCCGTTTCATTTGTTATCTTTTCACCTCTACATAATAGTATATGTTGCAATTGTGTGAAAAATTTACATATAGACACGTAAAAAAAGGAGAATCCTACGAGTTGGACTCTCCTTTATGTGAATTATGTGATTAGTTATGAGGAACAAATTCCTCAGGTTCATTGAATGTTGCTTCATCAGGATCAAAGGCAGCAGCTTCATCTTCACTCTTCTTGAGTTCAGCTAAACGTTCTGCTTCTTCCTTTTCTTTGGCAATGGTTTCTGGAGATTTTAATGGACCTCTTAAACCAGTACCTGCAGGAAGTAAATGACCAATAATGACATTTTCCTTTAAGCCTTTTAAGTGATCGACCTTCCCCTTGATAGCAGCATCTGTAAGGATACGCGTTGTTTCCTGGAATGATGCTGATGATAACCAAGAATCAGTATCAAGAGAAGCCTTTGTAATACCAAGAAGCATTGGTCTTGCAACTGCTGGACGTTTACCATCATGTAAAGCCTGTTTATTTAATTCAGTGAATTCCTGAATGTTAACATGCTTACCAGGTAATACGCCTGTGTCACCACCATCGACAATGATCATACGTTTTAACATCTGACGAATGATAATTTCGATATGCTTATCAGAAATACCGATACCCTGTAAACGATATACCTTCTGAACTTCCTTAAGGATGTATTCCTCAACAGCTCTTGAGCTTGAAACAGATAATAATTCCTTAGGATCAATAGAACCTTCAGTGATCTTACCACCAACATGGACATGATCACCAACGGCAACTCTAAGCTTAGCACCATATGGAGCTAAGTAGCTCTTTGTTTCAAGGTTATTTGAAACAACGACTTCGGCACGGCCAGAGTTATCAATGATATTAGAAACTTCACCAGAAATTTCAGAAATAATTGCACGAGCTTTAGGGTTACGTGCTTCGAATAATTCCTGTACACGAGGAAGACCCTGAGTGATATCGGCATCACCAGCAACACCGCCCTGGTGGAATGTACGCATTGTTAACTGAGTACCTGGTTCACCAATTGACTGAGCGGCCATAACACCAACAGTTTCACCAACTTCAACTGGATTACCTGTTGCTAAGTTACGTCCATAACACTTGCAGCAAATACCATCTTTTGCACGGCAACCAAAGATATTTCTAATTTCAACCTGTTCAATACCTACTTTAACAACAGCTTCAGCACTGTTTTCAGTCATTAATTCATTAGCATGAACAATGATTTCACCAGTCTTAGGATCTTTGATATCCTTCAATGATGTACGTCCAATTAAACGGTCTTCAAGAGGTACGATAACTGAATTATCAGCAGTATTGATTAATGCAGAGACCATGAAGCCCTTATCAGTACCACAATCTTCTTCAGTAACAACAACTTCCTGAGCAACATCGACTAAACGTCTTGTTAAGTAACCAGAATCGGCTGTCTTTAAGGCTGTATCTGTAGAACCTTTACGAGCACCATGAGTAGAAATGAAGAATTCGGATGCTGTTAAACCTTCACGTAAGGCAGACTTGATTGGTAATTCGATGATATCACCCTTAGGGTTAGACATTAAACCACGCATACCTACTAACTGTGTAAAGTTAGAGATGTTACCACGGGCACCAGAGTCTGACATGATGAAGATAGGGTTTGTAGGATCAGAAATGAATTCCTTGAATACGACATCCTGAACTCTATTCTTGATTTCAGTCCATAAATTGATTACGGCCTGATAACGTTCATGTTCTGTTAATTTACCTTTGTTGTATAACTTCTTGATAACTTCAAGACGATCATCTGCTTCATCGAATAACTTATATTTTTCCTGAGGAATCTGAATATCGGCTACAGAAACAGTCAAACCAGCAACTGTTGAGTAGTAGTAACCCTGATTCTTCATCTTATCAAGCATGACTGAGATATCTTCAGAATGATGAGTCTTGAATGCTTCATCGATAATCTTTCCTAATGTCTTCTTACCAAACGGATGAATAATTTCCTGGTTGGCAATATGTTCCTTGATATTAGTACCATAAGGAACGAAGAACTTATCAGGTGTATGTTTTAAGTTTTCAGCAGTATCTTCATTCATGAATGGGAATTCACCATCGAAGATCTGATTGAAGATGATCTTACCAACTGTAGTGATCAAGTACATACCATTTTGTTCTTCAGTGAATGTCTTGTTATGTAATGAAGATGCTCTGATTGCACATCTTGTATGTAAATGAACTGTCTTAGCATCATAAGCCATTAAGGCTTCGTTCACGTCCGCAAAGATCGTACCTTCACCAATCTTACCATGGTGATCACCAATCTTTGTATATGGCATTAATGCACCTTCATGAACATCAGGGCTGCCTTCATTGTAAGCTTTGAACTTTGCAATTAAATCATTTTCATTTGCTTCAGTTGTTAAATAATAGTTACCAAGTACCATATCCTGAGATGGTGTAACGATAGGTTTACCATCCTTAGGACCTAAGATGTTGTGGTCACCACGCATCAACTGACGTGCTTCCTGAATTGCTTCTTCACCAAGTGGAACATGGACGGCCATCTGGTCACCATCGAAGTCGGCGTTGAAGGCTGGACACATTAATGGGTGCAAACGGATTGCACGACCTTCTACTAAAACTGGTTCGAAAGCCTGAATACCTAATCTATGTAATGTAGGAGCTCGGTTCAATAATACTGGATGCGTACTAATGATTTCTTCTACAACAGGCCAAATTGGATCTTCCATCTTATCGATCATACGTTCAGCGGCTTTGATATTCTGAGCAATGCCATTACGTACTAAGCCATTAATAACAAATGGTTTGAATAAGCTTAATGCCATTTCTCTTGGAATACCACACTGATACATCTTTAATGTAGGACCAACGGCAATTACGGAACGACCTGAATAGTCAACACGTTTACCAAGTAAGTTCTGTCTGAAACGACCCTGTTTACCTTTTAACGTATGTGATAATGACTTTAATGGACGACCACCGGCACCAGTAATAGGCTTAGAACGACGACCATTATCGATCAAGGCATCGACAGCTTCCTGAAGCATACGCTTTTCGTTCTGTACGATGATTGAAGGTGTTCCTAATTCTAACAATTTCTTTAAACGGTTGTTACGGGTAATGACACGACGATATAAATCATTTAAGTCACTAGTTGCGAAACGACCACCATCAAGCTGTAACATAGGTCTTAAATCAGGTGGAATAACTGGCAATACATCCAAGATCATCCATTCTGGCTGGTTATGAGATTCTCTGAAGGCTTCGATTGCATCAAGACGTTTTAATAACTTCTGACGTTTCTGGCCCTGAGCTTCTCTTAATTCCTTATTGACTGTTTCGAATTCTTCGTCTAAGTCAACTTTTTGTAATAAGACCTTAATTGCTTCAGCACCGATCTTAGCTTCGAACTGATTACCGAATTTTTCATAACAATTACGATAATCTCTTTCAGATAAGACCTGTTTATATTCAAGAGGAGTCGTTCCCTTATCAGTTACGACATAGGAAACGAAGTAAATGATCTCCTCTAACTGTTTAGCAGGCATATCAAGGATCAATCCCATACGAGATGGAATACCCTTTAAATACCAGATGTGAGCAACTGGTGTTGCTAACTCAATATGACCCATACGTTCACGACGTACAGATGACTTTGTGACTTCGACACCACAACGATCGCAGACTACACCTTTGTATCTGATCTTTTTATATTTACCGCAGGCACATTCATAGTCCTTCATAGGGCCGAAGATTCTTTCACAGAATAAGCCATCTTTTTCTGGCTTCTGTGAACGATAGTTGATCGTTTCAGGTTTCTTGACTTCGCCATGAGACCATTCACGGATCTTTTCTGGAGAGGCTAAACCAATACGGATTGCTGAGAAATTAGTATTTGATGCCATTATTCATCCTCCTCGCCATCATCATCAGACAGTGATGCTAAAACATCATTGATTGCATCGTCAGTCTTTTTTTCATTATAATCTTCCAAAGCCTTTTCTTCTTCACTCATTTCTGCATCATCAGTATCTACATCAGTATCATCCTGAGCTGCTTCTAAAGCATCATCGGCTTTTTCTTCATCTTCATCTTCATCTTTATCTTTTTTCTTTGGTTCAGTGTCGAATGAACGTGGGAAACGACGTTCCTCGTCTTCAATATTACTCATATGAACTTCATTACCATCATCATCAAGTAATTCAACATCAAGTGATAATGCCTGTAATTCCTTGATCAATACACGGAATGATTCTGGAAGACCTGGTTCAGGTAACTTCTGTCCCTTAACGATTGCTTCATAAGTCTTAACACGACCGACAACATCATCAGACTTAACTGTTAAAATTTCACGAAGAGTATAAGCGGCACCATAGGCTTCAAGAGCCCAAACTTCCATTTCACCAAAACGCTGACCACCATTCTGAGCTTTACCACCAAGTGGCTGCTGAGTAACAAGTGAGTAAGGGCCAACTGAACGAGCATGTAATTTATCATCAACCATGTGACATAACTTGATCATATACATGACACCAACAGAAATCTTTGAATCAAAACGTTCACCAGTTTTACCTGAATATACCCACTGTTTTCCATCTTCAGGAACATTAGCTTCCTGCTGGATTTCTTTTAAGTCCTGAGCATTAATTCCATCAAAGGCTGGTGTTGCAAAATACTGACCACCAAGTTCACGAGCGGCATAACCTAAATGTAATTCCAATACCTGCCCGATATTCATACGAGAAGGTACGCCTAATGGGTTCAACATGATATCAAGTGGTGTACCATCTTCCAAATGAGGCATATCTTCAATTGGTAAGATCTTAGAAATGACACCCTTATTACCATGACGACCAGACATCTTATCACCTTCAGAAATCTTTCTCTTCTGAACGATATAGACCTTAATTACACGGTTGACACCTGGCTGTAATTCATCACCATCTTTACGATCAAAAGTCTTGATATCATGAACGATACCAGCACCACCATGAGGTACTCGTAATGAGTTATCTTTAACTTCACGAGACTTTTCACCAAAGATAGCTAATAATAATTTTTCTTCTGCAGAAAGTTCAGCCTGACCCTTAGGAGTAACTTTACCAACTAAGATGTCGCCTTCTTTAACTTCTGCACCGATACGGATGATACCATCAGAATCAAGATCAGCACGAGCATCTTCACCAACGTTAGGAATATCTCGTGTAATTTCTTCTGGGCCTAACTTCGTATCACGACATTCAATAGAATATTCTTCAATATGGATAGATGTATAAACATCTTCTTTTACTAATCTTTCCGACATGATGACGGCATCTTCGTAGTTGTAACCATTCCATGTCATGAAACCAACTAATACGTTCTGACCTAAGGCTAATTCACCCATTTCCATAGATGGACCATCCGCAATTAATTCGTTGGCTTCTACATGTTGACCAGGCTCAACGATAGGTGTCTGGTTGATACATGTACCGGCATTTGAAATAGCAAACTTCACTAAACGATAAGTTCTTTCTTTGCCTTCATCATTTTTAACAACGATCTTCTTACCATCAACATAAGTAACAATACCTGCTTCCTTAGTAACAACGGCAGCACCTGAGTCATGCGCAGCCTGTGCTTCCATACCAGTACCAACATAAGGAGCATGTGGATTTAGTAGAGGAACGGCCTGACGCTGCATGTTACAACCCATTAAGGCACGTGTTGCATCATCGTTTTCCAAGAATGGAATACATGATGAAGCAACGGATACGATCTGTTTTGGAGAAATATCGATAAAATCGATTTCTTCTGGCTTAGCCATAATGTTGTCACCTAAGTGACGAGAAATAACCTGTTCATCTAAAATACGATGATTTTCATCAGTTGTTACTTTAGCCTGAGCGATGACATAATTCTTTTCTTCATCAGCACTTAAGTAACGAATATCATTTTCATCAATGACACAGTCATTTACTTTACGATATGGTGTTTCGATAAAACCATATCTATTGACCTTAGCATATGTTGCTAAAGTTGAGATCAAACCAATGTTTGGACCTTCAGGAGTTTCGATTGGACAAATACGACCATAGTGAGATGGATGGACGTCACGTACTTCATAACCAGCACGGTCTCTTGACAAACCACCAGGACCTAAGGCTGATAAACGTCTCTTGTTTGTTAATTCGGCTAATGGATTGATCTGATCCATGAACTGAGATAACTGTGAACTAGAGAAGAATTCCTTAATAGCGGCTGTTAATGGACGAATATTTGTTAAAGACTGTGGTGTTACACTATCAGCTTCTGATAATGACATTCTTTCCTTAACAACTCTTTCCATACGTGAAAGACCAATACGGAACTGGTTCTGAACTAATTCACCAACAGTACGTACACGACGGTTACCTAAGTGGTCAATATCATCTAATAAACCAATACGACTCATTAAGTTAACTCTATCGGCATCCTGTAAGTCAATTGTTTCAAAGATATCTACTAAGTTCAGCATATATGAATAAGCTGCAATCATATCTGAAATAGTAATATATTTACATTTCAGTGATAAATCAGTACCAATGACTTTCATCTTACGACGACGTGTTTCATCAGTATAAACTTCAATACACTGAATAACTGAGTTAGACTGCATATTTTCATTTGTATTTAAAGTTACGCAGTGTGCGCCTGCTTCAAATACTGGTTTTAACTTGTCTAATTCTTTGACCGTGATCTTAGTACCTTCAGGTAATACTAAATTGCCATCAACATCATAAACATCTTCTGCTAAGATTCTGCCGGCAATACGGTCTAATAAAGATAACTTCTTACCTAGTTTAAAACGACCTGCCTTAGCTAAGTCATATCTCTTAGGATCAAAGAATCTTGTATATAACAAGGTGTTAGCACCTTCAAGAGTTGCTGGTTCACCTGGTCTTAATTTATTATAGATTTCAATTAAAGCTTCATCTGTATTAGTAGTCGTATCCTTTTCAAACGTATTCTGTAAGAATGGATGATCACCAAATACTTCGATGATATCTTCATTAGAAGAAAGACCTAAAGCACGAAGTAAGATCGTTCCAGGGATCTTTTTCTGACGGTCGATACGAACGTTTAAGACATCCTTTGAGTCATTCTCAAATTCAAGCCAAGTGCCTCGTGATGGGATGACCTGTCCGGTAAAGACAGTTTTACCTACCTTGTCAGTTGCGTTACCAAAGTATGCCCCTGGTGAACGTACTAACTGAGAGACAATAACACGTTCTGCCCCATTGATAATGAATGTTCCGGCATCAGTCATTAATGGGAAATCGCCCATGAATACTTCATTTTCTTTAATTTCACCGGTTGAGTTATTAACTAGACGCAATGTAGCTCTAAGTGGTGCTGAATAGATTGCATCACGATCTTTTGCTTCATCAACGTCATATTTAGGTTCGTCAAAACGGCAATCGACAAACTCTAATGATAATGTCTCATTGAAGTTTGTAATAGGATAAATATCCTCGAATACCTCTTTGATACCTTCTTCGATAAACCATTTAAATGAATCAGTCTGGATCTCAACCAAGTTTGGTAATGGCAAAGAACCACTGATACGTGAATAGTCGCGACGTTTAATTTTTTCGGTACGTTTTAAATACTGTTCCAAGTCCGTTTCACTCCTTTTTCTCCTTACTCACTTATAAAAAAAGCACGACGAAAACACTGCTTTTAGATATGAGTTGGCATCTTAGAATGTTAGCATAGGAAGTCAAATGTGTCAATCAAATTTTAAATTTTCTCTTGACAAATTGTAAATTGGGAAAAGTATTTATGAATCAACGAAATATTGGATAATGACTCGATCAAATCATCTCCATTAGAGATATTGGCTACACTATTTTATAAAAGGAAATTTGATCAATGTAATGGTAGTGACCTGGTCATAAAGACTTGGATAAATAAGGGATCTCTTGTTAAGTTGATTATATTATAGCACTCTTTTTTCTAAATGGTATCTTTTGTTTCAATATTTCGAAACTTTATTTTATAATTTGAATCATTTTCATTTAAAACGTTTCATTTAATTAAAAATGCAAAAGAAAAAGGCGATAATTCGCCTTTAGGGAGCTCTATGTGTATAAGTTAAGTGTTTATTGGATATGTCTATGTATGTGTATGTGTGTGTAAATTATTAAATTAAGGAAGCTCCCAATTTCTTGCATTCTGCGATAGCATCGTCGTCTGGTGCATCATTCACAATCAATGGTTCACTTACCAGGTTAATTCCCTCTTCTTGTGCTCTTGCTTCCCAATCTCTCATCCATTGACCATCGCCCCAGCCATATGAGCCAAACAATACAACTTTTTTGTCGCCAAGTTCATGTTCGACACTTTCAAACATTGGTTCAAATTCGCCTTCTTCAAGCTCTTCTGAACCCATAGCTGGACAGCCAAATACAAAACTGTCATAATCATTAATCTGTGATGCTTCAAAATCTCCAGCAGTGATCACATCTACTTCACCGCCTGCTTCTTTAATACCTTCACTAACAGCTTCCGCCATAGCTTCAGTATTACCACTCATGCTCCAGTATACTACTGCTGCTTTCATATTGATTCCTCCTATTTATATTCAATCAGAGAATCTAATGTAAACCCCTGATGAATGGCCTTAGAAAAGAGATCTGTAATTCTTTATATTCAGTAAACAAGTGATTTGCCAGCTCGACATCATCGTATACCTTCCACATGCCAATAGCTTTATAATCATGTCCTTGATGATTAATAAAACCAGCCATATCATTTATAGGATCCCCCAGAAACAGTCCGATCTCATGCGGGAAATCAGATCCTTTTAATCGTAGTTTTAACTCCTGTAAACAATGTGCGTAATCAAAGTCTTTATAGCCGAGCATACTTAGTATTGTCTGCACCTGTGGTCTTTTAAAATCAGCTCTTAATCGTGAGGGTCTGAATACGTATATAAGAGCACTATGATTGTCATAATTTAGAGGTAAAAAGCAAATCCCTTTCTTTAAAAACTTCTGATTACATTGTTTTAGATCATAAATCATGTCATTTTTTGTTGCATATTTCACCCGAAATAAACTTCCTGTCTTTTTATTAGCGAGGGTTGGTGAACATTGCTTTACAAGTGTAAGTTCTGGCATCTTTCCTCCAGGTTAGTTTTTACTAACTCTTACTGTAAAAAAATAAATCTCTTTACATGAATTATTGTAGCAGAATTTCAGAAAAGTTCTGCTCCTATTCAGTTCGAAAATGCTCCTAAATATTCTCGATGACTTTTACGGTAACATAATGGAGTCTCACCCATCATTTTAGAAAACGCCTGAGAAAACTTAGAAGGGTTTTGATAACCACAAGCAAGAGCAATATCTAATACTGAATCATTCGTATGCTTTAAGTAGTGCGCTGCCTGCTGCATCATTCTTTGGCGGATGAACGTCGTCACAGAAACGCCATAGATCGTCTTAAATGCTTTTTGCACATATGAAGTAGAGACATGCAGAGCAGCAGATAAATCGCCAACTTTAACTAAACAATCTTCACAGATTTTCTGATGAGCCATAATCGCAACTTGCATTTGAGAACCAGAAAGATCTTTTGTTAACATATTCTTTTTTTCACTTTCTAAGCATAACAAAACTTCTAGTGCTTTCAATTTCACGTAGGCTGATTTATTGATACAAGGAATATTATTTAAATCCTCGAAAATTCTTCGTAAACGCGAATCTGGAGTAAAAAGAAAGGATTCCGTAAACAAATCTATGATTGATGAACCACACCAATCCACTAGCTGATCATTATAAAGGTCATCGATTGTAATGATCATACCTTTAAAATCTTCAGAGCATATATGATCAACACTATTGATAATGGCACCCTGTCCACGTTTAATCGTCATGCATTGATCAGACATACGGACCTTCACAATCCCTCTCTCCACATAGACGAATAAAGAAATTGGACAGGAAAGTTCTAAAATTTCAAATGTACATTCCGTTCCTTCAAAGAGCTGATATCTATTCATAAGAGCCTCCTATAGTTAGTCTTATCTAACTTACAATATAAGAATATCTAAAACAACGAATTTATTCAAGTGATCTTGTAAATTTTTTTCTTTAAAGAAAAAAACACTCCTTAATAAGAAGTGCTTATCTCTTTGATTCTAAAATATAATAACCTTTATCTCGTTTTAAGATCGTGCAATTTCCATAGACTTCTTCCATCAGTTTTTGAGCACTAGGAGCGCCCTGCTTTTTCTGAATCACGACGACTAAACGACCATTTGGATTCAAATGATCTTTAGCCCCCTTTAAGATGCCATGTACCACTTTCTTGCCAGCACGGATTGGTGGATTTGTCACAATAAGATCAAATGTTCCATCAACATTTTCATAAACATCGCTCTCTTTGATTTTTACACCGTCAAGATGATTGGCAATACAGTTGTCACGTGCTAATTGTAATGCTCTTTTATTGACATCGACCATCGTCACATCTAATTCTGGTCTTTGGCCTTTTAAAACAATACCAAGGGTCCCATAACCGCATCCTACATCAAGAAGGCTTTGAGCATCTTTTAAATCTACCGCTTTTAATAAAGCCTGAGACCCGTAATCAATAAAACGCTTTGAAAATACGCCGGCGTCACTATGGAATACATAATCTTTACCATTAAACGTATAAGTGAAGGTCGAAGGCTCATGCTTCACTTCGTCATTGGTATAATAATGTGCCATTAAGAAAAGAAAAAGGCCCAAAGGGCCTTTTAATGAGTAAAGTTAAATTATTTAACTTCTACAGTTGCACCAGCAGCTTCTAACTGTTCCTTAAGTTTAGCGCCTTCGTCTGGTGAAACGTTTTCTTTGATCTTAGCTGGAGCTGAATCTACTAACTTCTTAGCATCAACTAAGCCTAAGCCAGTGATTTCACGAACTGCCTTGATAACTTTAACCTTTGTAGCACCGATTTCAGTTAATGTGACAGTAACTTCAGATGGACCTGCATCTTCTTCAGCAGCGCCAGCAGCTGCAGCAGCAACTGGAGCAGCAGCAGTTACGTCGAACTTGTCTTCGATTGCTTTTACTAAATCATTTAATTCTAAGATTGTAGCTTCTTCTAAGTAAGCTAAGATATCTTCCTGTGTTAACTTTGCCATTTTATTTTCCTCCGAATAGATTTTTTAATGTTTAATTAGTTGGCAGCTATATTAAGCAGCTGCTTCTTCTGCAGGTTTTGCTTCTTCAGCAGGTGCTGCTTCTCCACCTTCTGCTTTCTTATCAGCTAATGCTTTTACAATTCTTGCAACCTTTGCAACAGGTTCATTCAATGTACATAATAACATTGAGTACATACCCTTACGATCAGGTAATTTAGAGATTGCAAGTACTTCTTCCTGGTTTAATAACTTGCCTTCAACGATCCCAGCTTTTAATACTAAAGCTTCATGTTTCTTAGCGAACTTAGCTAATACACGAGCTGGGGCTACAGCATCTTCAGAACCAAATGCAAAGGCGTTAGGACCTTTTAAGAATTCATCTAATTCTGACTTACCAGCAGCATCTGTTGCACGTTTTACAAGCTTATTCTTGTAGACCTTAAGTTCTACACCTTCAGCTCTTAAAGCACGACGAAGTTCAGTAACTTCATCAACAGTTAAGCCACGGTATTCTGCTACGACTACTGAAGAAGCGTTATTTAACTTATCAGTAATTTCGTCAACGACAGCCTGCTTTGCGACTAATACTTCTTTAGCCATTTTGTGTCCTCCTATATAAATTTTTATATAGCAACAATATACACACTCGTAATATAAAAACTCTCACGAGGAGAGTTTGTCATCATCTGACAATATCACCTCGGTAACAAATTAAGGTATTCACCAGTTACTGTCTACGGTATATTGATTGCAACAATTTAAAGTATTAAAGAGCGACTTTAACACTTGGGCCCATAGTTGAAGAAATAACAATGTTCTTTACATATGTACCCTTTACTGTAGAAGGCTTAATTCTTAATAATAAATCCTTTACAGTATTATAGTTTTCTGCTAAGGCAGCATCATCAAATGAAACACGACCGATTGGCATATGTACATTACCATCTTTGTCAGTTCTATAGTTGACCATACCAGCCTTCTGATCTTTAACAGCCTTTTCGATGTCCATAGTAACTGTACCAGTCTTTGGGTTAGGCATTAAACCACGAGGGCCTAAAACTCTACCTAAACGACCTAACTTAGGCATCATGTTAGGAGTTGCAACAACAACGTCAAATCCTAACCAACCATTTTTGATCTGATCTAACATATCATCAGAGCCTACAAAATCAGCTCCTGCATTCTTTGCTTCTTCAGCTTTAGCACCTTCAGCGATAACTAAAACTGTCTTAGTTTTACCAGTACCATGAGGTAAGCTTAAAGCGCCTCTTAACTGCTGGTCAGCATGTCTTGTATCAAGGTTTAACTTGAATACAACATCTACACCGGCATCAAACTTAGTGATTGATGTCTTTTTAACTAAAGCTACAGCTTCTTCGATTGGGTACTGTTTAGTACGATCAATCAACTTAGCAGCTTCTACATATTTCTTTCCATGTTTAGCCATTTTTTCTTTTCCTCCTTAAAGTGGTCATAACGGCATCGCCTCCCACTGTTACGTGGAATAAATCCTCCGATATGCTCTTGATAATTAAGCGTCTAAACCTTCAACTTTTACGCCCATGTTACGAGCTGTACCTGCGATGATCTTCATTGCGCCTTCAATATCATTTGCATTCAGATCAGGCATTTTGTATTCTGCAATTTCCTTTAACTTATCAGCTGATAAAGTGGCAACTGTCTGCTTTGAATCACTTGCAGCCTTCTTAAGATTGCATGCCTTTTTAATACATTCAGCAGCTGGAGCAGTCTTAGTGACGAAGTCAAATGACTTATCTTCATAAACTGTTAAAACTACTGGTACAGTTTCACCCATACGATCCTTAGTCTGGTCGTTGAATGCTGTACAGAACTTAGGCATCTGAATACCTGCACCGGCTAAAGCTGGTCCTGGTTTTGCCTGTCCAGCCTTAAACTGGATCTTCATTACTCTTACTACTTTTTTACTCACACGACACACCTCCTATAATTTGTTCGTGCTGTGGTCCTAGGAAATAACTTCCTCCCACATTAGGTACCTGTCAGTACCTTTGAGATAATACTAAATATTCTTCATAATTGCAAGCAAAATTATTAAAAAACTTCAACTTTTGCGCATAAAATAAAAGACGGTCTCCCGTCTTTTCCTATACATCTACTTTTTCGATTGCTACGAGGTCTAATTCCGTAGGTGTTAAGTTGCCTAAGAAATCTACGAGCACTGTTGCTCTTTCCTTTTCATCATCAATAGATTCAACCTTACCAGTCATTCCAGCAAATGGAGCAGTTAAGATCTTCACTTCATCGCCAACCTTAAAATCAACTTCGATCTTATTCGTGCGGATGCCCATCTTCTTTAAGATAGGTTCGATCTCATGCTTAGCAAGTGGGAAAGGTTTAGCACCTCCACCAGATGAACCGATAAATCCTGTAACACCAGGTGTATTACGAACGACATACCATGCTTCATCAGTCATGATCATTTCCACTAATACATAACCAGGCCAAAGATTCTTTTCAATATTCACCTTTTTCCCATTCTTGACGACTGTCTCTGGATGAGTTGGAATAATGATGTTAAATAAGACATCCTGTAATCCCATTGACTCAATTCTCTTTTCAAGGTTTTCTTTGACTTTATTTTCATGACCAGAGTACGTATTAACTACATACCACTGTCTTCCTTCATCATTACTGCCTGCCATACTAATTCATCCCCAATGCTTTTAAGATTAAGGCAATTACTGCATCACTGGCATAGAAGAATAAACCAAGAATTACAGTAAAAGCTAAAACGACACCACTATCAACAGCTAATTCTTTCTTTGTTAGCCAATGGATGTTTTTGATTTCTGCACGGATTCCTTCTAAAGTACACCAATCTTTAAACTTTAAAGGATCCTTATCAATCTGTTCTTCTAAACGCTTCTGACGTTCAATCTTCTTAGCGGCACGCAGCTCTTTACGTTCCTCTTTGAGTTTTTTCTTAAGAGCTTGCTTCTCTTCTTTGGATACTTGATCGCTCACCGTAAAACTCCTCCTATTTAGATTCCTTATGTAGAGTATGCTTGCCGCATCTCTTACAGTATTTTCTTAACTCCAGACGCTCGACATTCGTGCGCTTATTTTTGTAGACAGTATAGTTACGAGATAAACACTCAGTACATACTAAAATGACTTTCTCTCTCATACTATCACTCCTTAGCCATTATAAAATAACACATTCACTATATTGAGTCAAACATCTTTTGTACTTTCATTGATTTCATCATGCATTTTTTGTCTTTTACGAATTTGATTACGAATGCGAAATAGCGAATTGTACACCGTCGAAAGCGGTACTGTGAGCTTTTCACTGATCTCAGTTGGTGTATACCCCACATCATAAAGTTCAAAAATATTCCATGTCTGTTTTCCCACGCGACATCCTTGAACAATATTCTGATATTCGATCTGTTCCTCCTGTTCGTGAAGAAATCCTTCCGGATTATATTCAATACGTTCCTCCGCAATCATATCGACAAATGAATCATTCCTACCCGGCAAAAATTCATCAATAGATTCAATATCTAATTGTCCTCGTCTTTTTTGATTCTTTTTGAGATTCTTAATTTTCCTCTGGGCACAAACCGTAATATAGGTCGTAAAGCTACAGCCTGCATACATACAATAATATTTCAGCCAATGCATAAATTCGCATTCACATTCAGATAAAAAATCTACCTGCTGCAGCTCATTCTGACTCTCTAGATAAACCCTGTATACACATTGTTCAGATAGCCGATAAAGACAATCAATTGCATCAACATCCCCTAAACGAGCCAAATAGATCAGCTTGCGTATATAATCCTCCTGCATAGTCCTCCTTATAAAGGATGGCGTGATTGAAAGACCTGATACAGCAGGACCGCTGTTGCTACTGACGCATTAAGCGATGTCACATGGCCAACCATTGGAAGGACCACATTTATATCACAATGTTCTTTCACTAATCGTGAAATTCCAAAGCCTTCAGAACCAATAACGAGGACTAAAGGCATATTATAATCAACGGCACGATAATCCTGGGAATTTTCATTTTCACAAGCCACGGCCCAGAAGCCTTTCTTTTTTAAATCATCAAGCGTTCTCGTCAGATTCGTAACTTGCGCTACTTTGATATGATCGATAGCTCCCGTTGATACCTTAGCTACAGTTGGCGTTAGACCAACTGATCTTTTCTTGCCAATGATGACACCATCGACGCCGACCGCATCACACGTTCTTAAGATTGCCCCTAAGTTATGTGGGTCCTCTAAGCCATCAAGCATCAATAAGCATGGCTGTTTCCCTTCGGGAATATCTTGTAAGATCTCATCTATAGAAGCATAGTCATAACCATCGATCTCACAGGCAGCCCCTTGATGTGACACTTGTCCAACAAGCTGAATCATATCTTTCTTAGACACCATTCTTACTTTTATATGATTTTCTTTACATAGCTTTACAAGATCATTATTCGTACGATCAATAATGACGACCTGTTGAGCTTTATGATTTTTGATTAATTCTCTGACAGTATTTCTGCCATAGATCCACTGCTTCATATGTTACTCCTCTATTTTCCTTTTGGCATATCTTTGACCGATTCAACATATTTTTTGTAATATTCTACAATTTCTTCAAGTCGTTCAATATTATGTTGTAAATAAAGCGTTCCGATAATCGCTTCAAAACCTGTCGACTGATTATGAGTCAGCGTCTTTTTATTAGAAGAAGCATGAGCTTTCGTGTTACGAGCTCGTTTATAGATTCTGACCTCTTCCTCAGTTAAAAAGTGATCTTCGATCGCATGCTTCATAAAACGTGCCTGTGACACCGCTGAGACATACGCTACACTTGTCTTCTGTAGGTCATTCACCTTTGCAATATGACGATCACAGATCAGATACTCACGAATATAAACATCGAAGATCGCATCTCCAAGATAAGCAAGCGTCAAACCGTTCATCAGCTCAGGACGCATTATAAAATGCCTCTTTCGATAAGCTGCGCTCTTAACTTGTCAGCTTCTTCAAAATTCTTTTCTTTCTTTAAAGCCATCCACTTATTGTAAATGTCGATATCTTCATCGCTCATTTGGACACCTTTGAAGGCAAAGCCCATGACATCACACATCTTTAATAATGTTGCATATTCATTGGCAATGACTGCATTGTCCTTTTCACGAACACGCATGACCTGGTTTACTTTCTTTACCTGATCTAAGATCTCAGTTAAAGCCAATGAAGTATTTAAATCATCATTTAAAGCATCGACCATATGGTCAACAGTTTCCTTGTTAAATGTTCCTGCAGGGACTTTATTCGTCACTAAGTATAAAGAAGCACTCTTGACCACATTTTCAACCTTGCTAACTTCCTTCTTCACATTTGTTAAAACTTCATCCGTGAAGTTTAAAGGATTACGATAATGCGTACTTAACATCAGCCATTTATAGACATTTACACCTAACTGTTCTAAAAGATCCTTTGCCCATAAGACATTACCTAAAGACTTAGACATCTTTTCACCATTAATATTGATCATCTGGTTATGTACCCAGTAGTTTGCTAAATGCGTTCCAGAATAAGCTTCACTCTGTGCAATTTCATTTTCATGATGAGGGAACTTCAAATCATGACCGCCACCATGAATGTCGATCAGACCACGACCAAAGATATCATTGATCATGACAACACATTCTGTATGCCATCCTGGTCTTCCTTTAGACCATGGAGAATCGAACTGGATTCCTTCATCTGTCTTTTTCCATAAAGCGAAATCAAGAGGTGATTCTTTTTTCGCATCATCCGCAGATTCTGTTCTTTCAGATGCCCCTTTTACAAGGTCATCAACTTTAATACCTGATAAAGTCCCATAATCCTTAATCTCAGGAACTCTAAAATAAACATCACCATCAACTTCATAAGCATAGCCCTTATCTACTAAGACTTTGATAAAATCAATGATCTTATCCATTGTCTTAGTAACACGTGGAGTATATGTAGGTGTCTCAATATTTAAGCCATCACGAACATCTTCATAAGCTTTAATATATTTTTCTGTCAATTCAGATTCACTGACACCTTCTTCTTTCGCACGTTTGATGATCTTATCATCGACATCAGTATAGTTAGATACAAAAGTCACATCATAACCTTGATATTCTAAGACACGACGTAATACATCAAAGACGATCATTGGGCGGGTATTCCCAATATGAACATAGTTATAAACGGTAGGACCGCAGACATACATCCCAACCTTGCCTGGTTCCATTGGTTTAAACTCTTCTTTTTTATTTGTGTATGAATTAAAAATCTTCATTTGGATTCCTCCTACTAAAAAAGCCATTCATGCATGGCTTCACTCTGTCTTACACTGCTTAAAGTTTATCAAAGTTCACTCTTTTATACAAGCTAAACGGCCTTTTTATCTTTTCACCCCAACAACTTTCATGTATAATCACCTCGGTGATAAATATGGAAAATCAAACATTAGTAACATTAAAAAAAGGTGAAGGCCGCACTTTAAGAGCTGGCGGTCTTTGGATCTACGATAATGAAATTGATACGATTCATGGACGCTTTAAAAATGGTTCCATCGTTTCAGTAGAAGATCATGCCCATCATCCTTTAGGACGTGGCTATATTAATCAAAACTCAAAAATTCGTATCC
>ONFH01000166.1 GCA_900317015.1 uncultured Erysipelotrichaceae bacterium
AAGCGACCGTTGTCGTCTTACGCTACATGGCGTGGCAGAGATACCACTTCCATTGGGCGAAGCACAATGGGAGTGGAGAATTCATCCTTGGTCGTGAAAATCATCTTTACAGTAATTTGCTCATTAATGATGAAGGACTTATTGTGGTAAAGCCAACACCTTATTTATCTCCTAAAAAAACGTCTCCCCATGGGACACATCACTTACGTGAGAGGTGCGAGGAGTCCTGTTGTATTTACCATATAATATTTTAAATCAGAATCGCCTTTTTTGACGGGGTGTATTTAAATCTACGAAAGAGCTAATTGCATCAGCTTTCAGACAATGAATGCAAAAAATACTATTTTAAGCGAAAATAATATGTTGGTCAGTTAGAGCTAAAAAACAAAAAGCAGGCACGGTTATACTACAAAATATAAGCTTTAGAGCGATGGGCACAAGGAATTCAATAAGCATGAGATTTGCAACGTGCTATAATAAAGATATATGAAATGGGGTGAGGCTATGAATGATCGTCAATATAAAGTGGAACAGTTAATGGAATATGGAAAATCTTTACTGTCCACAAAGATTACATCACTTGTCCCTCGCTTTCCTCATTATTATGTTTTAACGTTTGCCAATGCCCATTGGGCAGCTTTATTTATTTGTGATCAGAATTATTATGTCGATGTGAAATATGGTGATGGTGGAGCTAAGCAACGTGATCGTTCGCCATTTTGTAAGCCATTCTATATGCGTTCACAGGAATGGGTCGGCTTAGATCTCAGCTGTCATTTGGAAGCTTTAAAGAAAGCTATGAAAGACTGCTTTGCTCGCCATAATGATCAAGATGATATCCTGATTCTTGATGATGATTTTCCTTTAAGTTCTGAGAGTGTGGCCATTCCATCAAGACGGTCCCAGGAAAGAAGACAAACGAGAAGCTTTTCAAAGCCAACGATCCAGCCACAAAGAAAGCCTGTCTCTTCGCCTCAGCCTCAACAGACAATTCATAAAGAAGAAAAGAAAAAGAAATCAGTCGTCAAAGAAATCAAAGATGTGTTGAATATGAAGGCGAAAGGCTATCATGTCGCCGAAGTCAATTATGCTCAAGGCATCATGCTTTCTAAACTGGATGATGATTATGAGATCGTCCCACTTGGACAGAATATCAGAGCTTATGGCGATATGAGAGTCGAACAGGTTCGCTCTTATTTGACCCTTCGCAAGCAGTTTAGAAACCATAAATATCCAAAAATTCCAGGCAATTATGATCTGATCTATGCCCAGGAGATCATTAATAATATTGGAATTTCTTCTTATGAAGAAGGACTCAAATCATTAGAAGAACTCGAACATGCTTATCATCATGGCAATATCAGAGAGTGGATCGATGATTATGCATTGATCTATGAATTAGATGAAGGCGTTCCATCAGAAAATGATATGGAAGCCCTCGATGTCCATACGAATCATTCCATTGAGAAGTTTATCAATAGCTTAAAAGATCTAAATCTTTATAAAGGACATTGTGCTCTGGCAAAAAAGAAGAAAAATTATCATGAGCTTCTTTATTTTGTGTTTGATAAGCTGGAACGAGAAGGCTTTTATAAGAAATTTATTTTAGATAATACCGGAGAAGAGCGTCCGTTATTTAGAGGAGCTCTCTATTATCCCGATGCTTTACCATTATTCTTCTTTGATCGTACAGTCGGGGATACCCATTATCGTTTTAATATTCAGACAAAAATGTTGCGGACAAATAAGCGATCGTTAAAAGATGAAAAAGCCATGCAGGAATTCATGGAAACGCTCGATCTGATCATTGAACATTTTTATAATGATCAGCCGTTACATGAAGATGATCTGCAGAAATACTTCTACAGAAGAGCTTACGAGATCGTTGGCATCTATAAAACCATGAAGATCTATTATAAGAGTCAAACTCATGTTTACGTAAGTCGTGTGAGAGTAGAGATGCAAAAGAAACAGAGCTTTGTCGACATGGCAAATACTCTTAAAGATGTGAATCTCCCTTATCATTACTATTATATAACTCATCCAAAATCAAAACTTTACTATGAAGAATTTAATGATGAGGACCTCTTTTATTATCTCTATTTAAGAACCCGTCAACGGGAAAAAGAGGATGATGAAATTCTCGATACGCCTTATCAGGAGAATTACATCCGTGAAGTCATGTGTGGAATTGGCTTTAAGAACTTAGATGAAGCTTTCTTGGAATTACTGCATATTGATGAATTCTTTGATCATAATTATGCTTTTTATTTAAAGCTATTCTTATTCGTGCATCATATGAAACGTGATCATCCTGAGTATTTTAAAGAAGAAAAACGTTATCGTACGATCGCAAAATTCATTGATCCAGAGACCTCTGATGAACAGTTCTTTAAGGCCTGTCAGGAAATCTCAAATTATGATTTTAAGAAATCTCGTCCTTATAAGGATGATCCTGAAAGATTCATCCATATCGTTCATGAAGTCATTAAAAAGCTGATTGACCAGAAGAAATTAAATATTGTTGAAGACTATATTTATTACGATGATCTGACAAGTTTTTATGATGAAGATGCACATCTTGAAGATTTTGGACTCAAAGAGGATGAAGTCATTTCGATTGGTCCACTTCATTATTTCTATTATGATTCTGATCATATTCGCTGGCGTATTCATAGTCCAGCACTATGTTCTAATCGACGTCGCTTCTTTAAGGAAATCGACTGTGTGATCCGTGAAGTTTATAGCAGTGGTCGCTTGATCCAGGATAGCTTAGATGATCGTGAGATCATTGAAGCCATCAGAAAAGCGGTTCTTGAAGAAAATGCAGAGCATGAGCATGCCGAAAGAGAAAAACGTAAAGTGAAGATCAACTTTACATCTCTTTCTAAAATTAGAGAAGATGCGGACTATATTACAGAACAAGTGGCGACCAGTGAAGAAAAAGCCATTATGGATGAGCATTTAGCGAGTCAGATCGTCGAACAGACTGATGAACCAAAAGACGATGTCCTGTTCACGGATGATGAAAAAGAAGTCCTTAAACGTTTTGTTTCTCATCAAAATGTCGATGCATATATCAATGAAAAACATCTCTTGATCTCCGTGATCGTTGATGCTATCAATGAGAAGTTCTTAGATCTTGTTGGTGATCAGGTCATTGACTTTGATGGCGAGACTTACAGCTTTGTGGATGACTACAAAGAAGATGTTGAGGCATATTTAGTCCATGATCCTATTCAAGATCAGGATCCTGCACCTCTTCAGAAAGCAGCTGAACAGAATACTTTCGGTTTAAGTGATGATGAAATGAGCATCCTGAAATTGTTAGTCAAGCATCAGGATATCAGTGCTTATGTGAAAGAACATCACTTTTTAGAGAGTGTATTAGTCGATGCCATCAATGAGAAATTCTATGATGTCGTCGGTGATCAGATCATCGACTTTGATGGGGAAACCTACAGTTTTGTGGATGACTACAAAGAGGATGTTGAAGACTATCTCGGCGGTGAGCAAACCAAAGATCAACCAAAGCAGAATGCCCTTGGTTTAAGTGATGATGAAATGACGATTCTAGAGTTATTCATGAAGCATCAGAAGACAGATCCTTATGTCAAAGACCATCATCTTTTAGAAAGTGTATTAGTTGATGCCATCAATGAAAAATTCTATGATGAGATCGGTGATCAGATCATTGACTTTGATGGGGAAACGTACAGTTTTGTGGATGATTATCTTGAGGATGTTCAAGAGATCTTAAATTCATAAAGAAGAGGCATTATTCGTTCGAAACTTGCTTAAAAACAAGATTATGTGCTAACATGGTTGTATAGAAAATATAGGAATGATTGGGGGAATAAAAGTGGCAAGACGTGTACCAAAAAGAATTGCCCAAAGTGTGATCAATTCATTAAAAGGCGGCGTTGTTCCACGTATTGGTTTATCATATATTGCGGTCGGAAGAAGAAAAGAGATCGAAGCCCTTCTTCATGACGTGGATCTGATCAAGGAAGGCTCTGCCACATTCCGTTTTATTGAAGGAAAATATGGGGCTGGGAAGTCCTTCTTATTACAGACCATTCGTAACTATGTCATGGATCAGAACTTCATCGTCGTGGATGCCGATCTTTCACCAGAAAGACGTTTGTATGGCACAAAAGGTCAAGGCCTTGCAACCTACAAGGAACTCATTCAGAATATGTCGACGAAGACGAGATCTGAAGGGGGAGCCTTACCATTGATCCTTGATCGCTGGATCAATTCTGTACAGAATAAGATCATGCAGGAAGGTGAATATGAAATGCATTCACCAGCCTTTAATCAGGCTGTTGAAAAAGAAATCTTTGCGGTCATCTCATCTGTCAATGAACTTGTTCATGGCTTTGATTTTGCCAAGCTTTTAACGATGTATTATCGTTCTTATGTCGAAGGCAATGAAGAACTAAAAGGGTATGTCCTCAAATGGTTCAGAGGTGAATATAGTACCAAGACGGAAGCCAAAAAAGAATTAGGTGTCAATATCATTATTTCTGATGATGACTGGTATGAATATATTAAATTATTTGCCTTTTTCTTTAGACAGGCTGGCTATGCGGGAATGATGATGATGATCGATGAGCTCATCAACATTTATAAGATTCCTAACAGTATTACAAGACAGTATAACTATGAAAAGATCTTGACGATGTATAATAATACCTTACAGGGGAAAGCTAAGTATTTAGGCATCATCATGTGTGGGACGCCAGAAGCCATTGAAGACCGTCGTCGTGGTGTTTACAGCTATGAAGCCTTACGTTCTCGTTTAACAACAGGCCGTTTCTCTAAAGAAGGGGCACGAGATATGTTAGCGCCGGTCATTCATCTGGATCCATTAAAGCCAGAAGAAATGGTCATCTTAGTAGAAAAGCTTTGTGATATGCATGCGGAATTATATCAGTATGAAAGAAAGCTCACGACCGAAGACTTAGGTTTATTTATTCAGATCGAATATGACCGTGTCGGAGCATCGAGCAACGTCACACCACGTGAAGTCATTCGTGACTTTATTGAATTGTTAGATATCCTTTATCAGAATCCAAATATGAGTGTTAAGGATCTATTAAATAGTGATGACTTTTCTTTCCATAGCAATGATGTGCAGGAAGACGAAAAAGTCGATGAACAATTTGCGGAATTTACATTATAGCGTTCTAAGAACGCTATTTTTTTTGTGGCGCCATACAAGACTGTTCAATATTTCTTGAAAGCGATAAAATAAAGATAGGGTAAAAAGAAAGGAATGATATTCATTATGAAGAAGCTTTTAAGTGCGTTCATTGTTTTCGCAATGGTTTTATCATTAGCCATTTCACCAAGCTATGCGAAAACAAAACGAAAGAAGAAAACACCTGTTAAGATCGGGATGGTGACAAAAGTCAAAACAAAAGTTACGCGTGGTACGAAAAAGAATGCCAAGATCAAGATTTCTTGGCAGAAATACAAGAAGGCTAGTGGCTATGAGATCTCTTTACAGAAAAAAGTGACTGTCAAAAAGAAGATCAAAAACACGAAGACGAAGAAAACAAAAGTTAAAAAGATCAAGAAGACAACTTATCAGAAACTCGTAACGACCAAAAAGACATCTTTTACGATCACGAAACCTTATAAGAAGACATACTATTTTGGCATTCGTGTCATCAAAGGAAAGAAAAAAGGTAAGAGAAAGATCGT
>ONFH01000132.1 GCA_900317015.1 uncultured Erysipelotrichaceae bacterium
AGAAAAAAGGCGATCACTCGCCTTTTTATAAATAGATCACACCAAAGATGTTCCAGCCATCAAGACGCTGCTTGAAAAGGGTCCATTCTTTTGGATTACGGACATAATATAATGGACATAATTTTCCTGTGACATCATAATGACGGATCACATCACCACTATCAAGATGATAAGCACTCATCAACGCTTTGACTAAAGCAATCAATGACTGATAAGTAGCATTGGTAAACTTCCCATTCGTATCTTTGTAACAGCATTCAATGGAAATCGTATCATAGTTTCTCGGATAGTTGGCATAAGCCACTTCGTTTAATGGAATGATCTGGAGGATCGTTCCATCAGGATCAATAATAAAATGCGCCGAAGCACGAGTCGTATGCGACGTGGCTAAACCATTGAAGTAACTGCGGTTACTTTCGGCACTGGTATTCGCATTGGCCGTATAATGCACGACGATGGCATTAACTTTCTTTAAAGCTTTCTGCGATCTTGAATAAGGATTCGGTGTTAGATACTCCTGTTTGACAGTAAAGTGCTTTAAAGAGATTGCCCCATTGTTTAATGTATAACTAAACTGAAAATGACTGAAATAAAGATAAGCAGAAAAGACGGCAATCACGAGAACACAGATGATTACAAGATGAATGGTCGGTAATGTGAACTTTTGACTTTTTCTTCTGCTGCGTCTTCTTCTTTTCGCATGTTTCAAAATCGATCAACTCCTTGGCCTCATTATACATGGATATTATGTTATTAACATGTGAAATATAAAAAGGGCTCAAAAGCCCTTTGATTATGGTCTTCTTGCGACAACTAAGAAACGATAAGTTGACAGCTGGAAGTAATTCTTTTCTTTAATTTCACCTAATGCTTTCGTATACACCGGTTTAAAGTTTTCTGGATGTGCTGCCATATCCGGAATGGCCGTCTTTAAATACGTATGAAGCTGAGCTAGGTTTCTAAAACGAATATAGCCGAAGTCTTCATAAGCTTCTAAGACTTCAAAGCCGGCTGCTTCAAGACTTGTACGACAGCTGCTCACATTCCAGGTTCCTCTTAACATGGTTGGAACGAACATTTCATTGATCTCTTTTAAATGATCGGAGCCAAACTGATTCAAGACTAAGATCCCGCCTGGTTTTAAAATACGCTTCATTTCATTCTGGTTAAAGTTCGCATATTCATCAAAGACAAGATCCATACGTCCATCCTTGAAAGGCATCTGTTGCTTTTCAGTTAAGCCAACCGCACGCACTGGTGTGCCACTTAAATTGCTCATGACTTCACTTTTATCGGCGTAAGGTTCAACATCGAATGTGGAAGCGGGATAAGTGCCAAACTTAGAGGCAAAGACACCACGGTCTACTGTTAAGAATGACATATGATGTTCTGGTCGCACATATTGTTTTGTGATCAAAGTCTCATCATAACGAGGAAGAGAGACTTCATAATTCTCATCCACATTTAACTGGTTTTTAATATCTTCAAATTCACGATCTAGATTACCAGCCATGTTGACCCACTTACGACATCTCAGCTTCGCATATTTCATAACGATAAACTGAGTGACCGCATCGGCAATGACACCGCAGGCAGTAAAGATCAATAAATAGATAAACCATTCAGCTGTAGAAAAGCCGGAATGATCCGCAAATAAATAACAGATAAAACAAATGAAGATCATTGTTCCTGTTCTTGTATAACTATAAGGTCGATTGAAGTTATTGAACCACTCATAATTATTTTCTTTGACTGCTTTTGATCGAACCACTTCAAAGAAGATGATCTGAAAGACGAGCATCAAGAAAATAAAGGAAAGTAAATACATAACAAGCTCCATAAAAGCCATAATAACTCCACTCCTTTCTTCACTTTTTGTAAAAAATATTATACCATGCCATAAATTTCTGTAAAGAAAAAGCCGGTTGACCGGCTAGTATGTCTCAAGATTAGATGTGTAATGGTTCTTCATCAACATCGTAAACTTTGTTGTCTTTTGTAGTTGCAACATAGTATACAGAACCATCTTCTGGTTTGTAGTAAACATCTAAGTTTGCTAATGAGTTGATCTTAACGTTCTTAGATTTTAAATCTTCTTTTACTGTTTTTTCGATGTCTGCTACATTCACGTCTTTATCCTGGAACTGAACTTGAATCTTTGTTTTCATCGTTGATCCCCCTATAGATTTTTTCCATGAGATAAACTCACGTTGAACAATATACCATTAATTATTTTTAATTTCAACATGCATATTAGAAATAATGAGCCTATAATGGTTCAAATTAAGAAATTTTATGAACTCTGTTACGATGGGCATGGTTTTTTTGATATTTCTTAAGTAGGACGATAAGAATTATAACATCAAGCACAATGGCAATGACGAAATACTGTAATGTCACTGAGAAAAGATCTAAACCAATAAAATCAGTCAATGTACCCATGGCCTGAGCTAAAGTGACCGAAGCTTTGAAGTTGACTTTATAAACTTCCTGAATGGCTAAGCCATAAGCAAAGGCCTGGCCAACACATAAAGCGATGATGTTGGCAAGTAAGATCAAGAAGCCATCCTTCTTTTCAATATTCATGCCACCAACTAAAAATCCTTTATAGCCCATGTAGCCAAATAACAGACCATCAAGACAGACCAAAAAGCCAAAGTCATGGAAAACGGCCCAGATGATAGCGGGAAAGACACTAAAGACTAAGGCTGCTAAAAAGCCCATGCCATGACTAACAGGATATTCATCATAAGCCGGTTCACAGGTCTCACAGTTCAAGTCGATCGTTTCCCCATTATGGGTAAAGGAAACTTCTTTCTCTTCATGACAGATGGAACAGATATTATGTAGATCATTGTCTTGAAAGTACGTGATCAATTCATTTACAACATCTTTAAAAACAGCTAACGGTGTTCGTGACTTAAAGACGACACCAAGATCAAATTCATCATAATAAGAACGGATCACATCATCACTGTGTTTCACATAAAGCTGATCGATGAACTTCCGGGCATCTTTTCCTTGTTTGATGCTTGTCAATAAACTGAAGTGTCCTAAAGACAGCTTCTCAATGACAAACTTATAGCCATCCTGTTCATAGATGTAGTAATTCTTTTGTGGGGACTTTGTTAGAAAAGTCTTCAATTCTTTTTTCATAATTCTTTACCAAAAAAAGGGATCCTGCGATCCCTTTATCCTTTAGTTTGCAGCCTTTTCGGCAGCAGCTTTAGCACGGAATTCTCTCTTACGATCCATTTCAGTTAAAGCTTTCTTTCTTAAACGAACATTCTTAGGTGTTACTTCTACTAATTCATCTTCATTGATGTAGTCAAGACAGCCTTCAAGGTTGAATGTTCTAGGACGTTTTAAGACAACAGTTGAGTCCTTTGTAGAAGAACGAGTATTTGTCATCTGTTTACCCTTAGTGACATTGACAACTAAGTCGTTGTCCTTACTATGTTCACCAACGATCATACCTTCGTAAACTTCAACACCAGGGCCAACGAACATAACGCCACGAGATTCAACAGCACCAAGTGAATAAGCTGTTGTCTGACCACTATCGATAGAGATCAAGACGCCTAATTTTCTTTCACCTACTGCATCGCCTTCAACTGGACGATATTCTCTGAATGTATGGTTGATGATTCCATAACCTCTTGTCATTGTCATGAAGTTTGTCATGAAGCCGATCAAACCTCTTGATGGAACGATGTAGTTTACTTTTGTCATACCGTTGTCAGAATCCATATCCTGCATGATCCCACGACGAAGACCTAATGATTCAATAACTGAACCGATGCAGTCATCTGGTGCTTCAATATAGACATCTTCGAATGGTTCCTGTTTCACACCATTGATTTCACGAATGATGGCATGTGGACGAGCAACCTGTAATTCATAACCTTCACGTCTTAATGTTTCAATTAAGATGGATAAGTGTAATTCACCACGACCAGAAACGATCCATTCTTCCTTATTAGGAACACGTTCTACTTTTAAAGAGACGTCTTTATTTGTTTCACGAAGTAATCTTGCTTCAAGTTTTGAAGCTGTAACGAATTTACCTTCACGGCCAGCAAATGGTGATGTATTTGTACCAAAGACCATCTGAATCGTTGGTTCATCAACATGTAATAATGGTAATGGATCAATATGATTGTTATCACATACAGTTTCACCAACACCAATATCAGCTAAACCGGCAATTGCACCGATATCACCAGCATCCAATTCATCAACTTCGATACGGTGTAAGCCTAAGAATGTAAATAACTTCTGAATTCTAAACTTTGTTAAGCTGCCATCTGCACGAACACAAGTGACATTATCATTGACATGGATCTTACCACGTTCAACACGGCCGATCCCGATACGACCAACATAATCATTGTAGTCTAATAATGATGGCTGGAACTGTAAACCGTCTTCTGTATCAACGATTGGCGCTGGAATCTCATTGACGATCATATCGAATAATGGATCCATTGTATTTTCCTGTGTGCTGACATCAGGATCTAATGAAGATGTTCCGTTTAACGCAGAAACATAAACAGTTGGGAAATCTAACTGTTCATCATCAGCACCTAATTCCATAAATAATTCAAGGACTTCATCCATAACTTCTGGAATACGAACAACTGGACGGTCAACCTTGTTAATAACAACGATTGGTTTCACATGAGCTTCTAATGCTTTCTTTAATACGAAACGTGTCTGAGGCATCGTTCCTTCATAAGCATCTACGACCAGTAAAACACCATCGACCATGTTCATAATACGTTCAACTTCGCCACCGAAGTCGGCATGGCCTGGTGTATCCATAATGTTAATTTTATAGTTTTTATAATGAATAGCTGTCGTCTTTGATAAGATCGTAATTCCTCTTTCTCTTTCAAGGTCATTACTATCCATAGCACGTTCAGCAATTTCTTCATGAGCTTCTAATGTACCAGACTGCTTTAAAAGCTGGTCCACTAATGTTGTCTTCCCATGGTCGACATGGGCAATAATAGCAACATTTCTAATTTCCATTGTGTGCACCTTCCTTTTTTATCATTGTGATTATATCACATAGTTTTACATTTACAATAATTAATTTCAGGCCTAAAACTCCTTTATCAAAGCATAAAAAAGAGTCATTTTAAGCCAATATTTTAGCTTTTCCAAAATGACTCTTACGATTCTTGTTAAGTAAGCACTTTCTTACTTCATTTTCTTCTTCTGATAGATCACGCCACCTAAAACAAGACCACTTGCACCCATCATTTCAATATGTGAAAGACTCTGTGAGGAATCAACGGTATTCACTGCTTTACCACTTGAAACCTTTTCACTCGTCGTCTGTTCAGATGTCTTTTCATCCTGCTTAGCTTCTTTCTGATCATTGTCCTTCTTAACTGACTGTTTAGTGACTTCTGTCTTTTCTACAGGAGCAGCTTTTTCAGTTTCATAGTTCTTCGTCACAGCTTGAGCTGTTGTCTTAGTACTCTTAACGGCTGCTTTCTGAGTCGTTTCAGAAGTACTTTCTGCTTTAGAAGCACTTTCAGCTTTAGAAACACTAACAGTTTCTTCAGCCTTTGACTGAGTTGTTTCTGAACCATAAGTAGGAATGTTATAAGAACCAGATTCATGAGTTTCCATCTTACCCGTTTCTTCATTTAACGACTGATAAGAAACATAAGTTCCTGATTCATTA
>ONFH01000133.1 GCA_900317015.1 uncultured Erysipelotrichaceae bacterium
ATGAGGAGGAAAACAATGGATAATCTACCAATGGAAAAACTGCATCGTGTCGAACTGATGATCTGTGATGAATTAGATCGCATCTGTAAGAAACATGACATCCCTTACTTTATGATTGCGGGCACTTTACTGGGGGCGATCCGTCATCATGGCTTCATTCCATGGGATGAAGATATGGACTTTGGCATGATGCGTGATGATTATGAACGTTTTATCAAAGCCTGTGAGGAAGATTTAAATACGAATGTCTTCTTCTTACAGACGATGGATAGTGATCCTCACTATCCAAAGGCGTATGCCAAATTAAGAGTGAAAGATACACATATCAAGGAATATACCATGCGTAATTGCCCATGTATGGATGGGATATTCATTGATCTCTTCCCATTTGATTATGTCCCTGATGATCCAGCCAAACAGAAGAAGAATCAGAAGGAACGTTTCTTATGGAATGCAATGATGGATTTTAAATGTGGAAATGACGCCATTTTGAATCATAATGCCGGTATTCGTAAAGCCTTAAAATTCATGAGTCACTTTGTCTCTAGAAAGACGATGGTCAAAAAGAAAAAGGAGATCTATCCAAGAGACAATGAAGATCAAACGAAATTTATCGTCACAGCGCAAGGCAGCTATGGTTACTTTAAGGAGATCATTCCTGTCGAATATACAAAGAAATTAACGTATTATCCGTTTGAAGATATGTTCTTGCCAGGATTTGAAGATTATGATTCTTATCTGAGAGGTATGTATAAAGATTATATGACGATTCCTAAAGGAAGCAGTCGTAATAAACATACGATCTTATCATTAGATTTTGGTAAGTATGAAAATGATAAAAGATTTGAGGTCTAGTTATGGAAAGAGATATTAGAGATTTACAAATGGTCGAATTGGAGATCTGTAAGGCCTTCATCGCTTTATGTGAGAAATATCATCTCCATTACTATATGTTAGGTGGGACGCTCCTTGGCGCTATTCGTCATAAGGGATTTATTCCTTGGGATGATGATATGGACTTAGGAATGCCTCGTCCTGATTATGAACTCTTTAAAGAAGTGGCCAAAAAAGAATTACCTGAACCATTCAAGTTAGATTCTTATGAAACAGGCGGCCATTATTACTATGTCAGAGTGGTCAATCCTGACGTCAAGCTCTGGCGTACAAAAGGGCAGAAGAAGACGAAGATCGATGCCTGGATCGACATCTTTCCTTTGGATGGCGCTCCCGATACAAAAGAAGGTTTATTAAAGTGGAATAAGAATGTGCATATCAAGAAAAGACTCTATTCTTATTCACAGTTTGATTATTTTATTGATAAGGAACCAATGCCAGGAGAAGTCTGGACATTCAAACACAAACTGATCCTGAAGTTCTTTTTGACGACCCATATCTATAAGCTGATCTCGACCAAGAGAGCTTGGCATAATTTAGACAAGGCTTTACAGACTTATGATTATGACAGTGCAACGCATCTGATCAACTACATGGGCTTCTGGGACATCAAAGAATGGTTCCCTAAGGATAAATATGGGGAAGGGACCCTTTATGATTTTGAAGACATTCAGTTAAAAGGGCCTGCCGACTATGATTATATCTTAACACAGATGTATGGTGACTATATGACACCACCAAGTGATGATATGAAAGATCATCATAAGATCGAATTTGTAGATGAGTAAGGAGAGTACTATGAAAAAAGTCATTACATATGGAACATTTGATATGTTACATTACGGTCATATTAACTTACTAAGACGTGCGAAGGAATTAGGCGATTATTTGATCGTCGCCATTTCTACGGATGAATTTAACTGGCAAGAAAAACATAAGAAGTGTTATTTCTCTTATGAAAAAAGAAAAGCTTTAGTCGAAGCTGTTCGCTATGTCGATTTAGTCATTCCTGAAGAAAGCTGGGATCAGAAAGTTTCCGACGTGCATGATTATCATGTCGATACGTTCGTTATGGGCGATGACTGGAAAGGCAAGTTTGATTTCTTAAAAGATGAAGGTGTCGAAGTCGTTTATTTACCTCGTACACCAGAAGTCTCTTCAACACAGATCAAATCTGATTTAAAGAAGTAATGATGTATGGGGCAAAACTGCCTCATACTCTTTTTAAAGGAGAATGTATCTATGAATGATAAAACAGCTGTTGTCGTGGTCACATACAACCGTCTCAAGCTTTTATTAGAAGCCATTGATGCCCTGTTGAAACAGACTTATGACAACTATGATATTTTGATCATCAATAATGCGTCCACGGATGACACCGAAGAGACTTTAAAGCCTTATGTCGAACGTGGCGACATTATCTATTACAATACTGGCAAGAACATGGGTGGTGCCGGAGGCTTCAACTATGGCTTACGTAAAGCCTATGAAGCGGGCTATGAATACTTCTGGCTCATGGATGATGATTCCATTCCCGATCCTGATGCCCTCACAAAGATGCATGAAGCGCACAAGGCCTTACAGGGACACTATGGTTATTTAGCCAGCTATGTCTACTGGAAAGATGGCAGTGCCTGCAAGATGAATGCGCCAAGAATTGCGGATGACTGGGTCGAAGATGGCAAGCTTTCTAAAGCCGGCCTTGTCAAGATCCAGAAGTCGACATTTGTCGGTTTCTTTACGAAACGTGATATCGTCAAGAAAGTCGGACTTCCTATTAAGGAATTCTTTATCTGGAGCGATGATACGAACTACTGCTGGCGTATTAATAAATATGCCCCAGGGTATCTTGTCGTCGATTCAAGAGTGGAACACCGTATTGTTTCTAATGTCAATGCGGATATTATTACCGATGATACGAACCGTTTAGGACGTTATGAATATGCGTTTAGAAATCGTTATTATAACTACCGTATGGTCGGTTCAAGTAAAAACTATAAGATCTATGTCTTTAAGAAATTTATGAATATCTTACGTCATTCGAAGAATCATAAATTCAAACGTATTCATGTCATGATGAAAGGCGTGAGAGCTGGAAAGACATTCAATCCACCGATTGAATATGTGGAAGAGAAGAAGTAAGGTGAGTCTATGAAACAAGTCAGTTTAAAAAAGAACATCATGCTTTCGACCTTCTATCAGATCTTAAAGATCGTGACCCCATTGATCACGGCACCTTATGTCTCTCGTGTCTTAGGTGTTGGTAAGATTGGGATCTATTCTTATACCAGTTCGATTGCAATGTATTTCACCTTATTTGGAGGACTTGGAACCTCTACCTATGGGACTAGAGAGATCGCTCGTGTGCGTAATGATGAACAAAAACGTTCTCAGACATTCTGGGAAATTGAAATTCTTTCCATCATTACAACGATGGTTTCCATTCTGGTCTGGGGTGTCTTTACGACGCTCAATACAAAATATCGTGGATATTATGCCGTTTTAACGTTTAACTTATTAGCGGTCATGTTTGATATCTCATGGTTCTATGCCGGAATTGAACGTTTCCAATATACGGTCGGCTGGAACTCATTCTTTAAGATCTTGTCAGTCATTGCTTTATTCATTTTCGTTCATAAGCCATCAGACTTATTACTTTATACGTTCTTAATGGCCTTCCAGAACTTTGCCGGTAACGTCGGCATGTGGACGGGATTACCTAAGTTCGTTCATAAAGTCAGTCTGAAGACCGTGAAATTAAAGAAGCATTTCCATGAGACATTGGTCTACTTTATTCCAACCATTGCCACATCTGTCTATAATGTCTTAGATAAGACGATGATCGGCGCCATCACTCATTCCACGAAAGAAAATGGGTACTATGAACAGGCCAATAAGATCTTAGATATGATGAAGACTTTAACGTTCGTGGCCTTGAATAGTGTGATGACTTCACGTATTTCTTTCCTATATGCCAAAGAAAAGTATGATGAGATCAAGAGCCGTATTCAAACATCGATCGACTATGTCTTATTTATGGGCTTAGGTCTCTTGTTTGGTTTATCAAGTGTAGCGAGTGCTTTTGTTCCTTGGTTCTTTGGACCAGGTTATGATAAGACGGTTGAACTCCTGATTATTATGGCACCTGTCGTTGTCATCATTGGGGTGTCCAACTGTTTAGGATCACAGTACTACACACCAAGTGGACGAAGAAAAGAGAGTGCGAAATATATTATTGCCGGCGCCGTTGTGAACTTCTGTTTCAACTCCGTCATGATTCCATACTTAAAATCTTATGGGGCTGCCATTGCGACGGTCATTGCGGAATCTGTCATTACATTCTTATACATGCATAACTGTCAGGGCTATATGACCTGGAAGACGATTGGTAAATTAGGCTGGAAGAAGCTGATTGCTGGTCTTTGTATGTTAGTCGTTATTGAAGGTGTGAAACATTTTATGAGCACAGGTCTACTCGCACTGATCTTAATGGTCGTTTGTGGTGGTCTGACATATTTACTTGTCTTAACATTACTTAAGGACAGCTTTATGACAACTGGCAAGGATCTCTTCCTTGGCAAACTCTTACATAAGAAAAATTAGGGGGAATTTTATTTTGAAAAGTTTAAAAAGAACCCTGTTACGGATCTTAAATAGTGAACATTTGATCTTCTTGATCTTTATTCTCTATTATATTGGACGTACAGGGGGCAATACGACAATTGTGACCCAATGGCCAGTGTCTGATCATGGCTTCATGCTTTTAAGACTTTTAGGCGCTGTGTTCTTTGGGGTAGAAATGATCAAGCTGTTGATCGGATACTTAAAAGATCAGCACACGAAGACACAATGGATGTTGCTGGTGCTGTTTGTCTTATTATTATTGTCATTATGTGCAAACTTTGTCGTTCAGGGTGCCTATACGTTTATTACTGATGTCATGATGGCTTTCGTCATGAGCCATATCGCCTTAAAGAAGACGGTCAGTGTACGTATGTATGTCCTCTTTGCGACATGCTTAGTTATTCCTGTGTTATGTTCTATGGGGATCTTAGAGAACTTAGAGAATGTGCGTGAAGCGGATGAACCTGTCCGTTATGCTTTAGGGTTTGACTATACGACACGAATCTCAGGCATCTATGGCTTTGCGACATTGTATTACTGTTATTTGAATAAGTTTAAGTTAAGCGGTCGAGATATCTTTATGATGATCTTCTCAAGCTTACTTATCAACTTCTTAACCGATACGAGAACATACTTCTATCTAGAAGTATTCTTTGGCGTCATTGCCTTAGGTTATAAGGTGCATTTAGAACATGTGATGAAGAAGATCTATTATGTGCTTGAAAAGCTCTTTATTCATTTCTTCCCAATCGCTTCGATTGCAACCTTACTCTTTACGTTACTGTATGAAAAAGGTGGCATCTTCTTTAAGTTAGATGCGATCCTTTCTCATCGTTTATCACAGGTCTATGCCGACTTAGTGAACTATGGTCTTCATCCATTTGGGGTCAAGTTTGCCCAGTACGGCAACGGCGGTGCTCATGTCGCTATTACGAAGATCTTTGGATCTAACTATGTCGATTCTGGTTTCTTACAGTTATTGATCGTACGAGGGATCATTCCTTTCGTCTTGATCGTCGTTATGACTTACATTGCTTTATGGCAGTTATATAAGCATTCTATGCATGCCGAACTCTTTGTCTTAATGATCATTACTTTATTATCTACATTCTCAGGTGGCTTAATGAGTAATGAATCTGTCTTATTCATCTTTATGTTCTATGGATTAAGACTTCTCTATCAAAGTCAGCGAAAGGAGAATGCTTATGAAAAAGAATAAATTAGA
>ONFH01000135.1 GCA_900317015.1 uncultured Erysipelotrichaceae bacterium
AATTCTCCTAGTTGTATGTGTTATTCTACAGTGACAGATTTTGCTAAGTTTCTTGGTTTATCGACATCTCTGCCTTTGATGACAGCAGTATGATAAGCAAGTAACTGCATTGGGATGGCCACTAATAATGGCATTAATAATGGATTGACGTTTGGTAAACGATAGACCGTCTTAACGGCTGATGTATCAAACTGATCTGTTGTAAATAAGATAACGTCAGCACCACGAGCAATTGTTTCTTCAATATTTGAAATTGTCTTAGCCGCAATGTCTGGTTGAGTAGCTACTGCAACGACAACCGTGCCTTCTTCAATTAAAGCGATAGCCCCATGCTTTAATTCACCACCGACATAAGCATCGGCATGAACATAAGAGACTTCCTTTAATTTTAAAGCACCTTCCATAACGCTGGCATAGTCTAAACGACGACCGATGAAGTAGCAGTCATGCTGGTTTTCTAACTTCTTTGCATAGCCTTCAAAGATTGGGTCATCCTTTAATAATGCTTCGACATAATTAGGAATTTTGTCCATCTGTGTTAATAAGTCTTCATCAACTGGATAGCCTAATTCCTGAGCAACATATGTAGCAAATAATGATAATAAGACGATCTGAGTTGTATAAGCCTTAGTCGATGCAACGGCAATTTCAGGACCAGCAGCCGTATATAAAGCGACATCAGAAGCACGAGCGATTGATGAACCTAAGACATTGACAACAGAAATTGTTGTACAACCTTTTTCTTTCGCTAATTTTAAAGCGGCTAATGTATCAGCAGTTTCCCCAGACTGTGAACAGAAGACACATAATGTCTTGTCATCAATGATTGGGTTACCATATCTGAATTCTGAAGCATACTGAGCAAAGACTGGGACATGGTTTTCTAATTCGAAGATCTGGGCACCACATAAGCAGGCATGATAAGCAGTCCCGCAGCCAATATAGTAAACTTTATTGAATTTTGTAAAATCAACATCTTTTAATTCATCAAAGACTAAGCGACCATTGAAGATACGACCACGCATGGTTTCACGAATAGCGGTTGGCTGTTCATGAATTTCCTTTAACATGAAGGTATCATAGCCACCTTTTTGAGCAGATTCCAATGTGTATGGAATGACTGTGATGTCTTTGTGTAATTCTTCGTTACGACGATTATAGAAATGCACATCATCTTTTGTTAAAACGGCCATTTCATCATCGCCTAAGAAATAAACTTCCTTCGTATAAGCAAGTAATGCAGGGATATCAGAAGCAGCAACATAGCCTTCCTCTGTTTTCCCAACAACTAAAGGTGAGTTCTTTTTGGCCACGATGATCTTATCTGGTTCTTTTGTCGCAATAATACATAAAGCGTAGCTGCCTTCGATGCAGTTTAAGACTTTATGAACGGCATCCATTAAATCACCGCCACGTTTGTAGAAGTAGTCTAAGCACTGAACGACAACTTCTGAGTCAGTCTGTGACTGGAACTTATAACCTTTGTCGATTAAGATGTCCTTTAATTCACGATAGTTTTCAATGATCCCATTATGAACGATTGATAATGTCCCATCAGCATTATTATGAGGATGAGAATTTAAGTTAGAGGGAATCCCATGAGTAGCCCATCTCGTATGACCGATCCCGACTGAACCAGTCATATCATGGCCTTTTAAAGCTTCTTCAAGATTCTTTAAACGTCCTTTACATTTAACCGTTGTTAACTGATTATTATTTAACACTGTCACGCCGGCTGAATCGTATCCACGATACTCTAACTTTTCAAGCCCCTGCATTAAAAATGGTAAGGCCTGACCTTTTCCAATATAAGCTGTAATACCACACATAAAATTTAGTTCCTCCTTGATATGGTAAATTTATGCGTGTTAAAAAAGGATACCAGACAGGATCTGTTGGGGAGTCACCTCCCGTTTTTGCCTGTCGCTTAGGTAGTATCATACCTCTAAGACATCCGCCGAATTTTCGATAATCTTAGTCCTCGTCAACTCATAGAGTTCTGGCGCTATTTCATATTATTCATTTTTTAACACACGCTTATTATAACTTGATTTAAAAAGAATGCAATACTTACACCATTTTCACATAATATGAAAAAATCAAGTAATATTCATATAAAATCATGATTTTAAAATGATAAGAATTTATTATTTTACAGGTAAGATGCTCATTTAACATAAAAAAATATATTTTATAGAGATACTTTGAATTTAAAAAGGAGCCTTATTTTAAAAGGCTCCAATCATGCTTATAAGTTTAAAAGTCTCTTCGTATCTCTAGCAATCATTAATTCTTCATCAGTAGGGACAACGTAAACTTTAATCTTAGATTCTGGTTTAGTAATGAGACGTTCACCTTTACCATTTTCATTGGCATCATCATCGATGACAACACCCGTGGCTTCACTAATCATGTTTAAGATGTCATGACGAACAAAGGATGAGTTTTCGCCAATTCCGGCTGTAAAGGCGATGGCATCGACATGACCAAGTTCCATATAATATTTACCAATATAGTCAACAACACGGCGTTCAAAAATACTGATCGCAAGCTGAGCGCGCTTGTTACCTTCATCAGCAGCGGCTTTGACATCGCGCATATCACCTGACACACCAGATACCCCTAGTAATCCTGACTTTTTGTTAAACATTTCAAAGACATCATGAGGTTCATAACCACACTGTTCACACAGATAATCAAAGACACTTGCATCCACATCACCACAACGTGTGGCCATCATAACCCCGGCTAAAGGTGTAAGACCCATTGAAGTGTTCACTGATTTCCCATCTTTAACCGCTGTTAAAGAGCCTCCAGCACCTAAATGAGCAACGATAATATGAGAATGTTCAGGCTTTCCTAAAAGTTCAATGACACGTTCTGAGACATAACGATGGCTTGTCCCATGAGCACCATATTTTTTAATCTTATACTTTTCGCTAACTTCATATGGAATAGGGTAGATGCTCGCAGAATCAGGAATACTCTGATGGAAGGCAGTATCGAAAACAGCGACCGCACCAGCTTCAGGAATAGCTTTTTCAAAAGCTTCGATCCCAATAAGATGAGGTCCATTGTGCAATGGTGCGAGCGGAATAAGTTCCTTAATCTTGGCTTTGACATCTTCATTAATAATAACTGACTGATCAAAGTAAGGACCACCTTGCACAATACGATGACCAATACCCTTGATTTCGGTAAGATCATGAACGATTTCTTTGTCAATTAATGTTTTTAGCAACAACTCTACGGCTTCATTGTGAGTTGGCACACTTAACGTTTTTGTTTCTTTTTGCCCATTGTACTTAATCGTAAAGATGGCATCATCCATACCGATTCGTTCAACGATCCCGCTGGTAATGACAGATTCATCATCCATTTCAAATAACTGGAATTTTAAAGATGAGCTACCAGCATTGACTGCAATAATTTTAGACATATTCTTTTTCTTTCCTCCTTGCTTGCTATGATAAGTGAGAATGATGTTTTTGTCTAGCACTAAAGGGATTTTTTCACAAGCTTTTTTACACTTCGTTCTGACGAAGATTGGATTTGACGAAACAACGAAGTTATGTCTATAATAGGTGAGAAGCCGGGGGTGCCAATTGGCTGAGATACACCCTTATGATCTGAACTGGATAATACCAGCGTAGAGAGTGCAAAGAACTATGAGGCTTCGCTTTGCGCGAAGTTTTTTTTGTGCCTTTGTCGGCTGAAGGGAGGAATTCTATGTTTAAAGTGAAGTTAAACACCAAAGCAATCAGCTATATGGCTTTATTTGTAGCCATGCATATTGTACTAGAATACATCTTTAAGATTATTCCAGGACAGCCACAAGGCGGGAATATTACCTTAGCGCTCTTACCTATTTTCTTAAGTGCGTATTTAATGGGACCTGGTTATGGCATTATTGTGGGGCTAGTTTGCTCGGCCGTTCAGTTTGCCTTAGGGTTAGCGGTTTTCTATGGCCCATGGTCCGTTTTACTTGATTATGTCTTACCACTGGCCGTGCTTGGCTTAGCGCCTTTATTTAAGAGCATCAAGCTCAAAAACGGAGAGCTCTATACCGGCATCTTTGTCTGTATGGTGCTCAAGTATTTCATCCATGTCTTAAGTGGTGCTTGGTTATTTGGTCAGTATGCCCCAAAGGGCATGAACCCTTGGGTCTATTCTTTAGGCTATAATGCCATTTATAATGTTGGAACATTGATCTTGACATATGTCGTCTTCGTGATCGTTTATCCAAGAGTCAAGAACAGTATCAAATTTACAACAAAATAACAATGAATAGTGAAGCTATGTTTTGTTTAGAAAGCATAGCTTTTTTTTAATGAGCATATTTCACAAATTGTACAAAACGTGTATAATAGCCATGAATGTGAATTGAGGTAAAAAAATGAATAAGACACACACCGGTCAGCAGTTGCTGATACATTGTTATAAACACGATGGAAAACCACATCGGTGCTGGTCTCATACAATTATGCTAGAGGAGACGGATCAGCATTTTATTTCAATCAATAACAAAACGCTGGTGACTGAAAGCGATGGACGCACATGGTTCACAAGAGAACCAGCGATTTGTTACTTTCCGAAGAATAAATGGTATAACGTCATCTGTATGATTCGCAAGAATGGCGTCTTTTATTATTGTAATATTGCTTCTCCGACCTTATATGATGGAGAAGCCCTTAAATATATCGACTATGATCTCGATTTAAAAGTATTTCCTGACTATCATTACAAAGTCTTAGATGAAGCAGAGTATGCCTCACATAAAAAGCTCTATGGCTACAGCAATGAACTTGATGCCATCTTTCATGAGCAATTGGAGATCCTGATCGATATGACCAATAACATGGAAGGACCATTTCGTCCCGGCTTTGCCGAGAAATGGTATGACTACTTTTTAGAAATGCAGGGAGGTTACCATGGTAAGATGTGCAAATGAGGCAGAAATGATTGCCTTTGGAGAAAAAATTGGACGCTCTGTAAAACCCCATATGGTCATTACGATGACTGGCGAGTTAGGAGCTGGAAAAACGACGCTCACAAAGGGCATCGGCAAAGGTCTAGGCATTACGAAGATCATCAACAGTCCAACATTTACGATCGTCAAGATCTATACTGGACGCTTAACACTGTATCATTTTGATGCGTATCGTCTCGAGGACAGTGATGATGACCTTGGCTTTGAAGAAATGCTCGACGATGATGGATTATGCGTGGTCGAATGGCCAATGTATATTGAAGATATCCTGCCACAGGAACGTTTAGAAATTGAAATTGTAAAGAATGATGATGGCACCCGTGATCTTTTATTTCATCCCACGGGCGCACGTTATGAAGAATTAGTAAAGGAGATAAGTTAATGATCACGATCGTAATGGACACAAGCAATCAGTACTTAGCTTGTGGAATTTATCAGGATGGACAACTGATCGATTCTTATCAGAAGATCGGCACGAAGCGTCAAAGTGAAGATGCCATTCCGGTCTTATATGATTTAACAAATAAACATGATATTGATCTCTTAAAGGTCGATGAGATGATCATCACGAAAGGACCAGGTTCTTATACCGGTGTTCGTGTGGCAATGACGATTGCTAAGACCTTAGCAGCTATTTGCCCAGTGAAGATCAAAACGGTCTCATCTTTAGCCGTCTATGGTTATGAAGGCAAGAAGATCGCCATCATTGATGCAAGAAGCAAGAAAGTCTTTGCCTGCGTCTATGATGACAACAAGCCTTTAACAGAGGAAAAGATGTATACCTTTGCAGAACTTGAAGAATTACAAAAGAACTATCCCGATTATACATTAGTAGGAGAAGTCAGAGTTTTAGGCTTGGACAATGTCGAAGTCGATCTTGTGAAAGCCATGTATGAACTCGGACATAAAGAAGCCCCTTTAGACAATGTGGATCTGCTTGTTCCTACGTATATCAAGGATGTAGAGGCTAAAAAGAAATGTTATTAAGAGCTTTAGGAAAAGACGATCTGCCTTTGATCATGAAGGTTGAGAAAATCTGTTTTCCTGATGAAAAATGGCGGGAGGAAGACTATCTCAATGAGATCGAACATAATCCTTTTGCCCATTACTATGGCCTACTCAATGACGATGACATTATTGGCGTCATCGGCATCTGGTTCACTTATGAGACCTCGACTGTGACCACTTTAGGGATCCTGCCTGAGTATCGTGGTCATGGCTATGGGGAAGTTCTTTTAGACCATGCCTTAAAAAAGGCTCATGAATATGGCTGCCTTTCCTGTGACTTAGAAGTACGGGTCACCAATGAGGCGGCAATTCATTTATATCGTAAGAGAGGCTTTGTCTCAAAAGCCTTACGTAAAAATTATTATGAAAATAATCATGAGGATGCTTACCTCATGATCAAAGAGGGAGGTTCATTATGGCAGTGATCTTAGCCATTGAATCAAGCTGTGATGAAATGAGCGTTGCCATTTTAAAAGATGGCAAGGATCTGCTTAGTAATGTCGTTGCATCACAGATTGATATCCATAAACAATATGGCGGCGTCGTTCCAGAAATTGCATCACGTAAACATGTCGAATGTGTCAGCACGGTTTTAAAGGAAGCTTTAAACAAGGCGAACATCGATATTCATGACATTGATGCCATTGCGGTGACAAAAGGGCCAGGCCTCGTTGGTTCACTTCATGTGGGCATGCAGGAAGCCAAGACGTTAGCCATTGCCTTGAAAAAACCACTGATTGGTGTCCATCATATTGCCGGGCACATCTATGCCAACCAGATTGAAAACGAGATCCATTATCCATGTCTTGCTTTAGTCGTTTCTGGGGGACATACTGAGCTCGTTTATATGAAGAGCGAATTTAACTTTAAAGTCATCGGTTCTACATTCGATGATGCCATTGGTGAAACATATGATAAAGTTGGCCGTGTTTTACACTTACCTTATCCTGGTGGACCGGTCTTAGATAAGATGGCTCATGAGGGTAAGCATACTTATAAATTACCAGTGCCCCTTGATGATGGCAGTTACAATTTCTCCTTCTCAGGATTAAAGTCAGCCGTGATCAACTTAAATCATAAATATGAACAGCGTGGCGAACAAATTAACATGAATGACTTAGCTTGTTCATTCCAGGATGTCGCAGTAGAATCTTTATCATCCAAAGCGTTAAAAGCCGCTCATGATCTTCATGTCAAAGAGATCATCGTCGCTGGTGGTGTTTCCGCTAATAAGGGCTTAAGAGAAAAGATGGCAAACAGTGATATCCCAGTCATCTTCCCACCAATGAAATACTGTACAGATAACGCAGCCATGATTGCATCAGCCGCTAGCGTTATGTATAAATATAAGAAATTTGCACCTTTAAATCTATCGGTCAAACCATCTTATGATCTCGAACAAGAAAGTGTAGGTAATTAGTATGAGTGGAAAGAAACAAAAGATCTCTCGTGCCACGATGACGCGTTTTCCAATTTATCTAAAAGCCTTACGAACGATGGGACAGTCCGGAAAGGAAAGCTTCCTTTCTAGTGAACTTGCGGAAGTGACACATATTCAGGATACGACGATCCGTCGTGACTTCAGCTTCTTGCCTCAGGAAAAGTCGTTAGGTAAACGTGGATATGGATACGATACGAAACACATTATTGATGCTTTAAGTGAAGTGCTTGGCTTAGGTCTTGATGAACCAATTATCTTGATTGGTGTCGGGAACTTAGGTTCAGCCATCTTAAAATACAATCGCTGGAAGTATACAGTCGGCAAGATCGTCTGTGCTTATGATCGTGATCAGAACATTATTGGGGAACGTTTTGGTGTTGAGATCAAAGATATCAACGAATTGGAAGATACTTTCCCAAAAGACTGCAAGATTGCCATTCTCTGTGTAAGTGATGGCGTGCAGGAAGTTGTCGACCGTCTAGTGAAGTTAGGTGTTCAGGGCATTGTCGATTTCACCCATAATCACTTTATTGTCCCTGAAGGCGTTGAAGTTCAGAATGTCGACGTTGTCGTCGCCATCCAGGAACTGGAATTAAAAATGAAAGCCAACGAAGAGGAGTAATATATGTTTGAATTTATGACAGTAAGAGAATTATATGAAGCTATCATGTCAAACCAGCCAATGGAAACTGATAGTATTGAATATGTCGAATTAGAAGGCTGGGTCCGTACAAACCGTAATAGCGGGAAGATCGGTTTTATCGCATTTAACGATGGCACTTATTTTAGAAATGCCCAGATCGTTTATTTAAAAGAAAACTTAAAGAATGCCGATGAAGTTGCGCATATTTCAACGGGTTCATCAATTCATGTCACTGGGAAGTTTAAATTAACACCAGATGCTAAGCAGCCTTTTGAAATTGAAGCCACTGCCATTGAAGTGGAAGGGGCTTGTGATGAAGATTATCCATTACAGAAGAAGAGAACATCTTTCGAATTCTTAAGAGAGATCCCTCATCTAAGACCACGTGCCAACTCATTCTATGCGATGTTTAGATTACGTTCTGTTTTATCAATGGCCATCCACGAATTCTTCCAGTCTCAGGGATTCGTTTATGTCCATACACCAATCATCACCTCTAATGATGGAGAAGGTGCTGGTGAAATGTTTAGAGCCACAACGATCGATGGTACAGATTTCGATAAGGATTTCTTTGGTAAGGAAGCCTTCTTAACAGTCACTGGTCAGCTTCATGTCGAAGCGTTCTGTATGGCTTTTAGAGATGTTTATACATTTGGTCCAGCATTCCGTGCTGAAAATTCGAATACAACACGTCATGCCAGTGAATTCTGGATGGTTGAACCAGAAATTGCCTTTGCGGATCTTGAAGATGATATGGATCTGATCGAAGACATGTTAAAATACTGCATTCAGTATGTCTTAGATAACGCTCCAGAAGAAATGAAGTTCTTTGAACAGCGTATCGACCATGACTGCATCAACCGTATTACAAAAGTTAGAGATTCACACTTTGCTCGTATGACATATACAGATGCCATCGAATACTTAAAGAAAGCCAACGTGAAATGGGACAACCCTAATATTTACTGGGGCATGGACTTAAATGCTGAACATGAACGTTACCTCTGTGAACAGATCGTCAAAGGTCCAGTTTTCTTAATTGACTATCCAAAAGAAATCAAAGCCTTCTATATGCGCTTGAACGATGACAAGAAGACAGTTGCCGCTTGCGATTTATTAGTGCCTGGCATTGGTGAATTAGTTGGTGGTTCTCAGCGTGAAGAACGTTATGATGTGCTTGAATCCATCATGGATGAAAAGGGCATGAACAAAGAGATCTTACAGTGGTATATGGACTTACGTCGTTATGGTGGCTGTAAGCATGCCGGCTTCGGTCTTGGCTTTGACCGTCTCTTAATGTACTTAACAGGTATGGCGAACATCCGTGATGTTGAACCATTCCCACGTACTCCAAGAAACTTAAAATTCTAACTGATTTTTAAAGGACATCTATGAATGTCCTTTTTTCTTGGAATAAAAAGCTTTAAAATAGTAGTAAGGAGTGTGAAGATTATGAATGAAATTGAATGTGTCAATGCCTTCTATGATCTTGTCTATGCCAGTAATGAAAGCTATCAGCGTACTTTTATGGACAACTATGCTCATTTTAGTGTTGCACGAGAATGGCTCATCAGTCATTCCATTAACATTCCTTTCATGAACATTATGAATGAATACTTGTTCAATATCGTCAAGAAAGCAAAGTCACTTGATCAGGTAGGCAGTATTCTCAATCATGATGTCAAAGGAGAACTCAAAAAAGTACGAGATCATTATCGCCCCATGATCCACGTCCTCTTTATTCCAGGAGTCAATGAAGATGTTTGGCCAGATTTTACGATCGATGATCCAAATGTCATGGTCATCAATATCAAGACCCGCATGACCGAGAACTACCTGACCTTCCCAGATCCATTCCCAGGTTTTATGGAAGCCTTAGTGAATGTCGATAAATGGCCGGGCGCCCTCGTTTTCACTGAAGGAAAGCATGTCTTTTATCCAATGCGTGTCAAAGAAGATATCGCTAAGCTCGATGCGTTTATTCATAGTTCTTACTTATGGGACGTGAACCGTACCCATGCGTCTTACTACTTGCATATCAGTGATGTGCACTTAGGACCAGAACATAAGGAAAAACATCTGATGATCTTGTATCATTCATTGAATCAGCTGATGGATTATCTTCATAGTGATCACAAACTAAAAACAGTCATTACCGGTGATCTGATGAACTCACCAAGTAAGAAGAACATGTATGTCGCTAATGATTTTATGACCGGTCTAAAGAAACGTTATCATACGGATGTCACGTTCGTCTTAGGCAACCATGATATGATCGTCAACGGCTTAAATTTAGCGGGTGGTCAGAAGTCCAAAGTCATCGCTTATCTGTTAGGAGAAAAATTAAAGATCTTAGAAGATGATAAGGTCATCTTATTAAAGATCGATTCCAATTCCGAAGGCTCATTAGCTCGAGGAAAGATTGGCGAACGTCAGCTGCGAGAGATCGATGATGAATTATCTACAGTCGATCACTTAGAAGACTATACGTTAGTGGCTTTATTACACCATCATGTCTTCCGCTGTACGAAGTCAGACTTTTTGAAGATCTCCGTAAAAGAGAAATTCGTACTAGGAAAACTGCTGGATACATCGAAAGCCTTAGTTGATAGTGATCAGTTCTTTACGTGGTTAAAACGACGTAAGATCAAGTATGTCTTACATGGACATAAGCATGTGCCATTCTTTATGAAACGTGATGGCGTTTATATTATTTCGGCTGGCAGTGCCACCGGTGGTGGCTTAGTTGAAGACAACAGCCGTTACCTTTCTTATAACTTATTAAAATATGACTATTTAAGTCAGCGTATGGTCGCTTGCTTCATGTTCTATATCGATCGTTTAAAGACTGATAAGACAAGAGTTGAAGTCTATCTGATGGAAGATCCATATGCCAATTAGTCTCAAGGAGAATGCAATGAATAAAAACAATACACCCATCGTTTTCTTACAGGCAAGCTCTTTAGGAAACGATATGGACCTGTCGATCTTTGATGATCTCGGTCAGGTCACATACATTGAAAATGCGACCAATGATGAAGTCCCTGGTTATTTACAGGGCGCTGAGATCGCCATTACGAATAAGAACATCTTTGATCAAAAGACGATCGATGCTTGTCCATCTCTAAAGCTGATTGCCTTAACCGCAACTGGTACGAATAATGTCGATTTAGACTACTGCACGAAGAAGGGCATCAAAGTGGCCAATGTGGCCAATTATTCCACAGATGGTGTGGCACAATTGACCGTCACGATGGCGTTAGCCTTAGCTTTACATCTTAAGACCTATGATGAATATGTCAAAAGTGGTCATTATGTCAAAGATGAGCAGTTCTCATACTTTGGCTTGCCATTTCACAATTTATCCGCTTTGACCTGGGGCATCGTTGGCCTTGGCCATATCGGCAGTAAAGTCGCCGAGATAGCCACAAGTTTAGGCTCCTATGTGATTTATACAAGCTTAAGCGGTCATGATCGTTCCTCTGTTTATGAACGTGTTGATCTTGATGAACTGCTCACTCAAAGTGATATCATCTCGGTCCATTGTCCTTTGACGGATCGTAGTTATAATCTATTTAATAAGTCTACATTTCAGAAGATGAAGAACACGGCTATTTTAGTCAATACAGCTCGTGGGGCCATCGTCAATGAAGAAGACTTAAAAGAGGCCATTAATAATCATGAGATCTATGCGGCAGGGCTCGATACGTTTAAGAAAGAGCCGTTACCACTTTCTAGTCCACTGTATCAAATTGAAGATCAGGATCGTCTGATCTTGACACCACATGTGGGCTGGGGCTCCTTTGAAGCACGTGACCTGCTCGTCAAAGAAGTCTATCGTAATATTGAAGCTTATTTAAACGGTGAAAGCCGTAATATCGTTAACGAGAAGTGATCACTTCTCGTTTTCTGTAGGAGGACCTATGAAGAAGATCGTGTTCTTACAAAGTGCCTCACTTGGTGAGGATGTCGATTTATCCATCTTAGATGCTTTTGATGACATCACTTACTATCCGGATGTTCCCGATGATGAAGGGGCGAAGTATGCTAACGATGCGGAAGTCGTCATCACCAATGAAAATGTCTTTGATCAAAAGACGATCGACGCCTGTCCCCATTTAAAGCTCATTGCTTTAACATCAACAGGAACGAATACCGTTGATGTGGATTATTGTACAAAGAAAGGCATCAAAGTGGCCAATGCCGTCAACTATTCGACGGATTCTGTGGCCCAGCTGACGATCACGATGGCTTTAGTCTTATCGTCTCGTTTAAAAGCCTATGATGAGTATGTGAAGAAGGGCGACTATGATAAAGATGGCTCGTTTAGTTACTTTGGGATTCCTTTCCATAATTTCTCATCGATGACCTATGGTATCGTTGGGCTTGGGCATATTGGCCGTAAAGTAGCCAAGATCGCCACAAGTTTAGGAGCCAAAGTCATTTATACAAGCCTAAGAGACGTTTCAAAAGATGAAGAAGACATCAATTTTGATCAATACGGCAAGAGGAGCACTGGTCGATGAAGAAGCGTTAAGAGATGCCATCAATGATCATGAGATCTCTGGGGCTGGTATCGATGTTTATAAAGAAGAGCCTTTGCCAATGACGAGTCCGCTTTATCAGATCAAAGATCAGGATCGGATCTTGATGACACCACATATGGGATGGGGCTCAGTGGAAGCAAGAAATCAGGTCATTAAAGAAGTTTATCTCAATGTGAAGGCCTATCTGGAAGGGAAGAGCCGGAACATTGTCAATGAGAAGTCATGAGACTTCTTTTCTTTGCAAGTAGAAAGATATTTGTTAAAATGGACGAGGTGGTGAGGAAAAATGGAATATGAAGTCACACTCGATCAGTTCAGTGGACCGTTAGATCTTCTTTTACACTTGATCAAGATCCATGATCTCGATCTCCTTGATCTTGATGTCTCAGTGGTCTGTGATCAGTATTTAAATTATATTCAAACCATGGATCCTCATGAATTAGAAGCCATGTCAGAATATCTGGTCATGGCCGCCTGGCTGATTGAAATGAAATCAAGACTGCTTTTGCCAAAAGAAGAAATCGACGAAGAGGATGATTATGAGGCAAAGCGTCAGCAGATGATCCGTCGTCTGATCGAGAAGAATCAGATCAATCAGGTCTTAGATGAATTAGAAACAAGTTATGAAGAAAGACAGTGCCGTTATTCGAAACTGCCAACATTAGAAGCGTATACGAACGATCTTGAAGAAGCGATTCCTGATGATCTTGAAGTGTATGATCTGGTGGCGGCCATGCAGAAAGTCTTACAGCGTAAGGCCCTCATGCAGCCACTAGAATCAAAGATCGCTAAAGTGGAGATCTCCATTGATGAACGCAGTGAACAGATCGAAGAATTCTTTAAGCTCCATCGAGGAGAAACGATCGAGTTTGAACGTCTGTTTGATCAGGGGGACCGTTATTTTGCGATCGTGACATTTTTAAGTGTCTTAGTCTTAGTGAAGGATCGTAAACTGGATATTAGTCAGGATCATAACTTTGATCAAATCTATTTGAAGGGACGCGTGTAGAGTGAATACAAATGAATATTTATCGATCATTGAAGGCATGATCTTCTTATCAGGTGATGAAGGTCTTTCCATCAAGCAGATCGCCAGCGCTTTAGGCGTCTCCAAAAAAGAAGCCTTGGATTATATGAGTGCTCTGATCAAGTATTATCAGACCAAAGAGGTCAAGGGCTTCGATATCGTCAACTTTGGCGGTTATTATAAGATGGTCACATTAGAAAAGCATAAAGACTACTATCGTCAGATGATTAAGGACAATACCCATCGTTTGTCTAAATCCGCATTAGAAACATTGGCCATCGTTGCTTACTATCAGCCCATCACCCGTGTCCATATTGAAGAGATCAGAGGTGTCGGCTGTGAGTCGATGATCAGAAAACTTGTGGCTAAAGCCTTGATCAAGGAAGTCGGACGAGAGGATTCACCAGGGAAGCCGATCCTTTATGGGGTCACGGATACCTTTATGGATGCTTTCAATTTAGCGAGTTTAGATGAATTACCTGAATTGCAGGAAGTCACGAGCAGCTTTGATGAAAACGACTTATTCGATAATAAATATCGTGAAGAAGATATCGTCGATCCTAAAGAAGGTATTGTAGAAGAACACAAGGAGGAAGAGAACGAAGCTTGATTGCTTCATTTTTCCTTGTTTACGATCATAAGAAGGGATCAATTGTTATGACAAAATCATTTTTTAAAGAGACATGGGCGATTGCGACACCGGTCGCTTTACAGTCTATGTTACAAAATAGTTTTTCCTTTGTGGATCAGATCATGGTCGGAACTTTAGGGGCGACAAGCATCGCTGCTGTTGAAGTGGGGACAAAACCAGGTTTCGTCTTTAACTTTGTGGCTTTGTCGATTGCGAGTGTCTGCTCCATCATGGTCTCACAGTATGTTGGCAAACAGGATGAAGAGGCTATTGATCGTTCGCTGTCTGTCAGCTTATTGATCAGCATGCTTTTTGCCTTTGTTATGTGCATAGCGGTCTTTTTCTTTGGCCGGCCGATCTCATCGTTATTTACGAAAGATCAGGCTGTGATCACAACGTCCACGTTATATCTTAAGGTCATTGCCGTACTCTATCTTCTTGATTCATTGAGCAATATTTTTTCCGTGCCGCTCTTTTGTCAGAATCATGCTAGTATACCACTTTATATCAGCCTCGTGACCGCTGTCATGAATACGTTCTTTAATTATGTGCTGATCTTTGGTCAGTTTGGGGCGCCTCGCTTGGGCGTTGCGGGAGCGGCCTTATCAAGCGTGATTGCCGGCCTTGTCAATGCTACATTGATCATTTTTGCCTCTTATCATTATTGTGGACGTCTGCATTTTTGCCTTGATCTTGATCATGAAGGATGGAAGCAATACTGGATCATGCTTATACCGGTGGCTTTAGGGGAACTGTTATGGTCGATCGGTCAAAATGTGTATACATCGATCTATGGTCATATGGGGACGCAGGAGCTGGCGGCCATGAGTTTAACGGGCCCGCTGCAGGGGATGATGATCGGGGCTCTTTCTGGACTATCGAAAGCAGCTGGTATTCTGATCGGTCAGCGACTTGGCAAGAAAGATATGGATGCAGCCTATCATGATGGTTTTCGGCTTTGCCTTTATGGCCTTGTGGGGTCCGTGCTTTTATCATTGATCCTGGCCGTGATCCGTAACCCTTATATTTCACTTTATCATGTCAATGCCCAGGTCAAGCTTTTTGCAAGTGAGGCTTTAGTCGTCTTTGCCATCTTGGCACCAGTCAAGGTCGTGAATATGATCTTATCTGGGGGGGTCTTAAAGTCCGGGGGACTGACAAGGGTGATCTTTGTTTATGATACGATCGGTACGTATGGGATCGGAATCCCGGCTGGATTGATCTGTGCATATGTTTTTCATCTTTCCTTAGTACCGGTCTATTTCTTCTTATCTTTAGAAGAAGTCTTTCGCTTGATCGTTGGCATGATCTTTTTTAAAAGTAAAAAATGGATGGTGACCATCCACTAAAAAAGAGGGTGTTTTAGGACATCCTCTCATTCTTTTTCTCTTGTTTTAAGATCTCAATACGTTGTCTGATCTCTTCGATTTTTAAACGGATCTCTTTATGGATCATATTGGTCGTCAATTTTGCGATCAATAAACTGATCAACATGATCAAAGCGACGATCAAGATGGCGGCATAAACAAAGAACATGGCATCTGTTAAGATGTAAAAAAGCAGTGATGCACATGCGAGTATGATGGCCGTCCGTAAAGAACGACGTCCTAGGAAATAGGTATAGACCGCATTTCGGGTACGTAGGTACGTATCTTCCAAGGATGCAATGACGCTTTCACATGTTTTGAGATCTAGTTCTGCAATATCAATATTTGTGTCAAGCTGCACTTTAAAAGGCATAGTAATCACCTCACGTGGCCTATTATACCACCGCTGAAAAATAATAAAAGAAATTTGACTTGAGAGATTATTTGTGTATACTTTTAACAGGTGAATATACATGAACATATGGGGACATTTTTCAACTATTACAAGACATAAAATCAAGGTCGGACAGCTCTGCTTTAAGGTCGGACTTTATAAACAGGGATTGCTTCATGACCTTTCCAAGTATGCACCCGTTGAGTTTATGACCGGTGTGAAATACTACAAAGGAACCTATTCTCCTAATGCGGCGGAACGTCAGGAAAAAGGGTATTCCTTAGCATGGCTGCATCACAAAGGACGCAACATGCATCATTGGGAATTCTGGGTCGACTTTACCCATCAGGGTCCCAAAGGAGCGAAGATGCCTTATCGCTACTTATTAGAAATGTTTTGTGATCGTGTCGCCGCCAGTATGATCTATCAGGGAAAGAAGTATACTGACAAGTATCCTTTGATCTATTATCAGGATCATCAAGCCTATATGATCATGAATCCAGAGTCACAGGCTTTACTCGAATACTTATTGACGTATTTGAGTGACCATGGCTTAGAAGAAACGATTGCTTTGATTCGTTCAAAGCATGGCTATGAAGATTATCCTATTGAAAGTGAGGCAAGAAAATGATTGGAATTTTAGATGTTGGCGGGGGAACCCGTGATATTTATGGTGCAGGGATCAGTGATTATCTGTTAGAGCATCATATTTATATGGATTATGGCATTGGCATTTCTGCTGGTAGTGCCAATCTGGCCTCTTATTTTGCGGGACAGATCAAACGTAATTATTACTTTTATATCGATTATCTTTATCGTAAAGAATATATGAGCATGAAGAACTTCATCAAGGATGGCAGTTATCTTGATTTTGATTACATCTATGGTGATCTTTCTAATCATGATGGGGAAAATCCTTTAGATTATGAAGCGTTAAAAAATAACCCAGCACAGTTCAAAGTCTTAGCTTATGATGCCAAGACGGGTGAAGGGCATTATTTTACGAAAGATGATATGGCTTTAGATTCTTATCGCATCTTTAGTGCTTCATGTTGCTTACCGATCGTCTGCAAGCCAGTGGAGATTAATGGGGTTCCTTACTATGATGGGGGATTAGCCGATCCTGTACCAGTGCAGAAGATGTTAGATGATGGCTGTGACCAGATCATCGTTGTTTTAACAAAGCCTAAGGATCTTGTGCGTAAAGCGGAAGATGATGAAACGAATGCAAAACTTCTTTCACTCACTGATCCATTAGCAGCCGAGAATCTACGTAAACGAGCACAGCGTTATAATGATGGTGTCGCTTATGCAAAAGAACTTGAAAAACAAGGCAAGGCCTTGATCGTCGCTCCTGATACGATCGGTGATATGGGCACTTTAACAAAAGATAAACAAGCGTTATATCTGTTATATCGTAAAGGATATGTCGATGGTGAACGCATTAGAAAATTTTTAGAAAAATAGAGGAAGTATATGGAACGATTACAGAAAATCATCGCTCAGTCAGGTTATTGTTCAAGACGTAAAGCAGAAGAATTGATCAGTGCTGGGAAAGTCACAGTCAATGGCGAAGTTGTCGATGTCTTAGGAACAAAGGTGACGGGCAAGGAAGAGATCTGTGTTAATGGACAGATCATTTCTAAGGAAGAAAAGAAATATTTCTTATTTTATAAACCAAAAGGTGTCGTCACGACGATGCATGATGAAAAGGGACGTCCTTGTGTGGCCGATTTCTTTAGTGAGATCGATGAACGTGTTTACCCAGTTGGTCGTTTAGACTATGATACGACAGGTGCTTTATTCATGACGAATGATGGTGACTTTGCAAACTTAATGATGCATCCTTCAAGTCATATCGATAAGATCTATGAAGTGGTTGTTGACGGACATGTCAGCGAAGAAACAAAAAAATCCCTTGAAAGAGGGATCTACATCGAAGGCGTCAAGACGCTTCCTTGTCGTATTAAGATCAACGGCTACAATGAAAATGTGACGATGTTAATGATCAAGTTACAGGAAGGTAAGAACCGTCAGGTCAAGAAGATGTTTGAAGCGGCGGGTCATGAAGTCAAACGATTACATCGTATGGCCATCGGTCCGGTCACTTTAAAAGGTCTTGAACCAGGGATGGCAAGACGTTTAACACCTCATGAAGTGGGCGTATTAGTCAATCTTGCAAAGACGAAGAAGTCTCATCCGAAAAACAAAAACAGAAATAAAAGCAAAAGAAAATAAAAAAAGAAAAAGTCCTCGAAAGGACTTTTTCCATGTTTGAATATTATTCAACTTCGATTGCTTCGACTGGGCAGCCTTCAGCTGCATCTTTTACAGAATCCATTAAATCAGCAGCGATGTCATCGCCTAAAACGTTTTCTGCAACACCGTCATCGTTTAATTCAAATACGTCTGGGCAAACAGCTGTGCATGCGCCACAACCGATGCAGTTTTCATTTACTTTTACCATAATAAGTAAAGCCTCCTTAAATATAAATAATTTACGCCTACAATTATAACGTAACTAGTTGAATTTTGAAAGTGTATTTTCATAATATTTGTGATATGGTATACTAAATCAAGGTGATAAAAAATGGAAAAAACACGTACAGATAAATATAAAAAATACCGTGAAGGCGTCGCTAACGGCGAAGAAACGGAAGTTAAAGATGACTATGATGAGGATCGTGATGACGACTTCTTATCCTTTATTCCTGGACAAAAGGAAGAAGAGGAAGAGGAGGAAGAATTACATCCTTTAAGTTATGACACATTAAAAAATGATGAAACAGTGACCAACGCATTAAGAAATGCGAATGCGAAAAATGATTATGATACCAAGATGGATATCTTAAATCGTTTAAAGGAAAACAAGAGTGATCGTGTGAACTTAGATCAGTTCAATACGACGAACTTGTCTGAAGGTCACGAAGTTGGTGCGAAGGGGGAGAGCGTATCGCTTGTCGATAAGTTAGAGACGATGGATGACACATTTAAGAGTCAGCCAATCATCAAAGAACCAAAACCAGCGCCAGCGAAAAAGCCAGAAGTCAAGAAGCCTGAAGTGAAAAAGCCGGAAGTGAAACCAGAAGTCAAGGCGGAACCAAAAAAGGAAAACAAAGATCTGATCGATGAGTCTTCCTTCAAGACGCCGGTGATGAAAGAACATGAACCGGTCACTTTATCTCGTAAGGAGATCAAGGCTTTAAAGAAGCAGGAAAAGACTGCTCGTAAACTTGAAAAAGAAGAAGAAAAGGCCGCTAAGAAAGCTTTAGCGCAGCAGAAAAAGGCGAATGAACTTGCCGAAAAAGAAAAGAAGAAGCAAGCTGAACTCGCTCAGGAAAAAGCCAAAGTGGAAAAAGAGGCTTTAGAGAAAGCGGAAGTAAAACAGGAAAAAGAAGAAGCTTATGAAGAAAGAAGCAAGGACGTCAAAGTGAAGAAACCGCAACATTCCTTACTATCTCGTATTCTTGATCTGATTCTTATTATTTTAATTATTATTATTTTAGTCATGGTTGTATTTACAGCGGTGTCTATTATGTAAAAAGGAGTTCTTTATGAAAAAAATTAGTATTGCGATCGATGGACCAGCAGCTGCTGGGAAATCGACTATTGCAAAAAAAGTAGCCAGCAACTTAGGTTATACTTATATTGATACCGGCGCAATGTATCGCTGTGTCGCTTACTATGCTTTAGCGCATAAGATCGATGTTCATGATCAGGCAGCTGTAGAAGGCATGTTAAAAGATGTGAAGATCACAATGACACCAGAAGGACGTGTGCTCTTAAATGATGAAGATGTCACATTATCTATTCGTGAAAATGAAGTTTCTATGGGTGCCAGCGTTGTTTCTTCTTATCCAAAAGTTAGAAATTTCTTAGTTTCACAGCAGCGTGAAATGGCCAAAGGTGGAGGCGTCATCCTTGATGGTCGTGATATCGGAACGGTCGTTTTACCAATGGCCGAATTAAAGATCTATCAGGTCGCTAGTGTTGAATGTCGTGCCAAACGCCGTCATAAGGAAAACTTAGAAAAAGGTATCGAAAGTGATTATGAAGAAATCAAGAAGGAAATCGCCCAGCGTGATCATAATGATATGACTCGTGAATGCTCACCTTTAAAGAAAGCAGACGATGCCATTGAATTAGATACATCTGATATGAGTATTGATGAAGTCGTTGCTCATGTGATGGATCTTGTTTATGAAAAAGCAAATTAAAAAGGAGTGATGAGTGATGAAGAGAGGAACAGTAGCTATCGTAGGTCGTGCCAATGTCGGAAAATCGACCCTCTTCAATCGTATCGTTGGAGAACGTGTCTCAATCGTTGAAGATACACCAGGGGTCACTCGTGACCGTATTTATGCACGCGCTTCATGGCTCACCAGAGAATTTAATGTCATTGATACCGGTGGGATCGAGCTGGCCAAGCGTGATTTCGTCAAAGAGATCAGAATGCAGGCAGAGATCGCCATCGAAGAAGCAGATGTCATCATCTTCGTGGTCAATGGTCGTGAAGGCATTATGCCAGAAGATGAGTTAGTGGCTCGTATCTTACAGAAATCTAAGAAGCCAATCGTTTTAGCGGTCAATAAGATCGATGATGTGGCTTTTAAAGACAATATTTATGACTTCTATGCCTTAGGTGTGGGAGATCCAATTGCGGTCTCATCTAACCATGGGATCGGGGTCGGCGATGTTCTTGACCAGGTCATCAAGCTAATGCCAGCCATTGAAGATGATGAAGTGACCGATGAGATCAGATTCTCATTGATCGGTCGTCCAAATGTCGGCAAGTCTTCTTTAACCAATGCCTTACTTGGTGAAGAACGTGTCATCGTTTCTAGTATTGAAGGGACGACGCGTGATGCCATCGATACGGCTTTTGAAAAAGATGGTCAGAAATATCGTGTCATTGATACAGCCGGAATGCGTAAGCGTGGAAAGATCTACGAGAATGTCGAAAAGTATTCGGTCTTACGTGCTTTAAGTGCGATTGAAAAGAGTCATGTCATCCTTGTCTTAGTCGATGGGGATACCGGTTCGATCTTACAGGATAAACATATTGCCGGTTACGCCCATGAATCTGGGAAAGGTGTCGTTTTAGTTGTCAATAAATGGGACCTTGTCAATAAAGATGAAAAGACGATGGCCAAGATGACAAAGAAGATGCGTGAAGAGTTCAAGTACTTAGACTATGCAAGAATTGCTTTCGTCAGTGCGAAGACTGGTGCTCGTGTCAATACGTTATTTGATCTCATTAAAGAAGCGTATGACAATCAGCGCAAGCGTGTATCGACAAGCGTCTTAAATGATGTGCTGATCGATGCCCAGGCGATGAATCCAACAAGCAACTTCAATGGGGGCCGTTTAAAGATCTACTATGGCAACCAGGTAGCTGTGACACCACCAACATTTGTGTTGTTTGTCAATGATCCTAAGTTCTTACATTTCAGTTATAAACGTTACATTGAAAACAAACTGCGAGAGGCATTTGGCTTTGAAGGAACACCAATTCACATCATCTGCCGCAAGCGTGATTAAAGGGCAAACCGCCCTTTTTTTGATGGGCTGTCAAGTCATTTTTATAAGAAAAAAAGCTACTTTTTTTAACATTTTCTCCTTGCAACGTACATCCTATTTTGGTATAGTATGTACAGTTTCATCGAGGAGGATTTTTAATGAATAAAAAAGAACTTGTTGATGCAGTATCGGAAAAAAGAAACCTTACAAAGAAAGATGCAGAACTCTTAGTGAATACTGTATTTGATACAATGGTAGATAGAATGCTTGACGGAGAAAAAGTTTTAATTTCTGGCTTTGGTACTTTCAAAGTCAACAACCGTCAGGAACGTAAAGGTGTGTCTCCTAAAACTAAGGAAACCATCATCATTCCAGCAAGCAGAACTGTCAGCTTCAAACCAAGTAACAGATTAAAAGATGCTATGAACTAGAATGAAACGATGAAAGGACTGAGAAATCTCAGCCCTTTTCTTTTGGCCTTATAAAAGTGGTTCATGACTGCTCATCATATCGCCAAGAAAATCATAGGCGAGGGAGAGTCTGACGACTTTTTCAATCTCATCATAGTCCTCATCCTCAATCATATCGTCGAGTTCCTCTTTTGATACGATCTCTTTTCCCACAGCCTCATGAAGCTCAGATTCATAAAAGTCTAAAATATCTTCATCAGAGCGGTGGGAGACACGAATGCGTCGTTTGATCATTGAGAAGATGTCATCAAAATCAAGATCTTCCTCCTCGTCATCATAAAAGTCTTCATCATAGATCTCTTCGGCCCGGTCAGGGGCAAATTGTAAGAATGTCTGTAATGTTAATTGATAGACCTCGTCACCAAGGTGCTCATAAAATTCATCTCTCATAGTGATCCTCCTGTCTCTATTATAGCGCAAACGATGATTTTTTAATCACGTACATATTAAAGACATAATTCATGTGCTATAATAGCCTCAATAAAAAGGAGAGAGATACTATGAGTAATTTGTGGTTTAACGTATATATGATGAGTAACCCGTATTATTTGATCGGGACGATCTTTGTATTCATTGCGGCTATCATTGCCATCTATGCCCAGGTCAAGGTCAAAAGTACCTATGCCAGATACAAAAAAGTTCATAACCGTCGAGGCATGACGGGGGCGCAGGTCGCTAGAGAGATCCTAGATGCCAATGGCATGAGCAATGTGCCCGTCAATCGTGTCAGTGGAGAACTCACTGACCACTTTAATCCGGGCAATATGACGATCAATTTATCTAGTGATATTTATGGTGGGACGTCGATTGCGGCCATGGCGGTGGCTGCCCATGAATGTGGACATGCGATCCAGCATCATACCGGTTATAAGCCAATTCGTTTTAGAAATGCCATCGTGCCAATTGCCAATGTCGGTAACTATGTCGGCTGGTTTGCATTCTTTGCCGGCTTGATCCTCGGCTATACAAAATTAGCCTGGTTTGGTTTTATCTTAATGTGTGGGATCTTAGTCTTCCAGATCGTCACATTACCAGTGGAAATCGATGCGTCAAAGCGAGGCTTAGCAATCCTTTCTTCGCAGTATCTCGCACCCGATGAATATCGAGGGGCGAAAAAGATGCTGCAGGCAGCGGCTTTAACATATGTCGCAGCCGTTTTACAGGTGTTAGCGTCTATGTTAAGATTGGCCCTTGTCCTGATTGGAAATTCACGAGATAACTAGTCTTTTAAGAAGGTGTTTTGGTTATGAAACATCTTCTTTTTTTTACGCTCTAAATGAGATATAATGCTTTTCGAAAGGAGCGTTCTATGGATCCTACAATTGAAACGAACAAGAAACCACATCATTTTAAAGGGAATCTTCTCATTGTTATTTTAGTGGTCATCTTTGTTTTCTTATCTTTTTATGTCTTTGAAGTCCATATTCCTTATTCATCTCATCAGGATGATCTCAATAATGCAAGGGAAGCAATCTTAAAGAAATACAAATATCAGTATGGTGGCTCTTTCTATCAGTATAATGGAGCGTCAACGTATTATATTATGTCAATCAAAAATAAAAACACGAAATACTATGGCGCTTTTGATGAAAAATACAATCTTGTCGATACCTATAATGGTAAGCTTGCAGGCAATACGGCCGTGGCAAATGCCATCTATAAGAAATACAAGCTTCATGTGCATGATATTCATATCTGTTATGAAGATGGCGCCTTTATGTATTATGTGAAGTATCAAAGCAACAATAATCTCTATTACTTCTTCTATTCCATTGATCACGCCGCTTTTATTAAATCTTATAACTTATAGGAGCATCTATGGATTTTGAATTAGTAGATTATCAATGCATTGATTTTAAAAAGCTCTTATTATTAAGAGGCAAGCGCATTGGCCTTAGTGATGGGGAAGTTCATATTCTGATGCTTATGATGATGATGGATGAACTCAATATTCGTCCCATCACACCCAAGCGCATCAGTCAGTATTCTTCCTTAGAAAACAGTCAGATCGATGCCATCATGTTAAAGCTCATCAATGAGCACTATGTCGATCGCATCAATGGCGTCTTAGAGTTTTCACCTGTGAAACGTAAGCTACTTGGTGTAAAGGATGTTGAAAAGAAAGAAGTCAATCTGGTGGCTGCGTTCGAGGATGGTTTTGGTCGTTCTTTATCCGCTACGGAAATTGAAATGATCAATGAATTCAAGCGTGATGGCTACGATGATCAGATGATCTTAGATGCTTTAAAGGAAGCGGTTAAAAGTCATGTGACGAACTTCCGTTACGTCGAAAAAGTCCTGATCAACTGGAAGAACTCGGCTAAGAGTGAACGTCTTGAAGCGATGAAACATGAAGAAGATCGTTTTAGTGATGAAGTGAAAAACTTTAAATTATGGTAAAAAAGGTATCTTCGTGATATCTTTTTTCATTTTGTGCTAAAATAAGACCAAAGTGAGGGATCTCTATGATAGAAGCAAAACAGAAAAGAATACTTGATGAATTCAATCGCTTATTTCCAAATGCCAAATGTGAGCTGATCCACCATAATAACTTTGAAATGTTAGTGGCCGTCGTCTTAAGTGCTCAGACGACGGATGCATCCGTCAATAAAGTGACGCCAGCCTTATTTGAAGCTTATCCGACACCACAGGCAATGGCTGATGCAGATCTTGAAGATCTGATGGAGAAGGTGAGACGTTTAGGCCTTTATCGCAACAAGGCCCGTTCCATTAAGAAATTGTCTCAGGCTTTAGTCGATGAGTATGATGGAATCGTTCCTCATACGATGAAACAGTTGACAAGCTTGCCAGGGGTTGGACGTAAGACGGCTAATGTCGTTTTAGGTGAATGTTTTGGTGTGCCAAGTGTGCCAGTCGATACCCATGTCGAACGTATTTCCAAGCGCTTAGGCTTTGCGAAAAAAGGGGATTCGGTTTTAACGGTCGAAAAGAAGCTCAAAAGAACATTGCCAAGAGATCAATGGATGAAGCTCCATCATCAGTTTATCTTCTTTGGTCGTTATTTCTGCAAATCCTCTCATCCAAACTGTAAGGAATGTCGCCTTGTCGATCTATGTAAAGAGGAACATAAAAACTTATAAAGTCATGAAAAAAGGCATTGCGTATGTGGTACGTAATGCCTTTTAACGTTTTCGTTTATTCTGTTGTGTTATCAGTCGTCGTGTTATCTGTCGTATTGTCGGCGTTATCGTTATTGTCCGTGTTCGTTGTGTTATCTGCGTTGTCGTTGTTGTTAGTCGTTGAGTTATCACTGGCGCTGGCCACTTTGAAACTAAAGGATGACAACGTATTGCTTGTACCGTCTGACTTTGTTTCTGTGACATTGACAGTATAAGAATTCCCAGCTGTGACTGAGAAGGCTGCACCGGAACCACCATTGACTTCTCGACTCACGCCACCACAGGTGATCGTGAGCTTACTTGAGGAATCAGCAGTCGTGCTGACATAGATCGTTGAGCCCGTGATCGTTCCGCCGTTAGACACTTTCTTACCAGCTGATGAGACTGAATAAGAGGCTGGCGTTGATGTTGAAGACTTCGATGTGATCGTACGAGAGATACGATTCGATGTACGGTTACCACTTGATAATGAGTAGAAACCGATGACACGATAAGTTGTATTGGCATCAGGTGTAAAGTTCAGCGTTGCACTTGATGTCTGTAATGACTGTGAGTAAACGGAACTTGCCCCTTTATTAATGATGACACGATAGACGACTTTACCGCTTGAGACATCACTTGCTGGATCATAAGCGCTGAAGACGACTTTGATCTTGTTATCAGAAGTGATGGAAGCACTAAAGCTTGATAATGATTTGATCGTATCATCATCACTACTTGATGAGGAACTAGCGGAATAACCACTTGGTGTATGTCCTTTGACAAACCAGGCTGTCGTGATCGATGAGGATGATGTATAAGCCGTTGGTGATTTATATGGATAAACACCTTTGATCATCTTCGCTTGAACGACTGTACTTGGTGTATCGTAAGAATGTTTCAATGAACGTTTCTTCAAGAGCTGTGCGACTTTGGCCGCCACGATCTTAGATTGGTTCGTGCCGGTGATGTACTTCTTATACTTGATCTGATCATTATAAGAATAACCATCCCAGAAAGCCCAAGCATAATCAGGACTATAGGCACATAGCCAGTTATCTTTTGACTTATTCGCAGGAATACCAGAGATCGAACCATCATGGTTTGTCGTCCCGGTCTTCGCACCGATCTGTGAACCAATATTTAATAATTCATAATCATCATACTGTTTGACATAGGTTGTCATGATATTACGTAATAAGAAGGCCGTTGCTTTAGACATTGCACGTTTTGAACCATTACGTAATTCCTGATCGATATTCAGTGTTTCACCAGTCGTGTTGATGACGACTTTCTTAATGGTATGAGGCTGAATGTATGTCCCGCCATTAGAAACAGCGGCATAAGCGGCAGCCTGCTGTAATGGCGTTGTCCCATGCGACCAGCCACCGATGGCATAAGCTAATGAGAATGATTCATCAGACATGTTATAACCGAGAGTCTTTAACCAGTCGACAAGTTTGTCTTTTCCGACTTTCTTATAGACCTGAGATAATGTTCGAACGGCTGCGGCATTCCATGATTTTCCTAACGCTTCATATAAAGAGACATTGCCATGGTACTGACGGTCCCAGTTCTTAGGCGTCCAGTTCCCAGCAGTAAACATTGAATCGGAAACGGTATGACCTGTTGACCAGTAGAGATATTCAAAAGCTGTTGCATAATCAAGAATCGGTTTGATTGATGAACCTGGCTGATGACGATCAGT
>ONFH01000047.1 GCA_900317015.1 uncultured Erysipelotrichaceae bacterium
ACGATGCTTTCTATTAAATGGAGATCAATGATCTTTTGTTTCATCTCTTCGTGGCTCTTCCAGATCAGTTCATCATTAGCGACGACGATGGCCTGACCAGTCTCCTTAGTTGAATTGATGGCTTTACTAATATAAGCGAAATCAGCCTTACCAGAACTCGCTGTATAATCAAGGATGGCATCTTTTGGCTGTCTGACCTGATTCCTTAATTCGACATTCCAAGGATAGTTGGCAAAGACAAGATCAAACTTTTCTTCGAGATCATCATGCAGAAAATCGCCACGTAAGATCTTCACTGGCACCCCTTCTAAATAGAACGTCATCTGAGCCACTAAGAGATCATCCGTATTCATATCATAACCAGTGAGTGTTAAATGAGGGTATTTACGATGCAAAGCAACAAAGAAACGTCCCTGTCCCATATTGACACCTAAGACAGATTCATCACCCTCTAAATGAAGACTTCTGGTCACGACTTCACAAAGTCTTGGTTCTGTTAACATATGAAGGTCCTGGCTGGTCACAACGACTTCATCATAAAGGGAACGATACATCTCTAATAATTCATCTGATGAACATGTCACTAGGTCTTCATAAGCTTCCAGAAAGACATGACGAGATTCGATCGTCCCTACATTTAGGACATATAAGGCACAGTACTTCACTAAGCCGATGAATCGATCATTTTGAGGATTATCTAAAGCACATAAGGAGATCACATCAAGACCATGCAGTGATTCATGCGTTGACACACAATATCCTAAAAAGAGAACCGCTAAGAAATGATCACGACATTCCTCGGCAGAGATCTCGGTTCCTAATTTTTTCATCCATTTTGTTAATTCCATGCTTAGACCCTCTTTTTTTCTTCCTATACATTATGCACAAATCATAAAGAGTTACAACCCTTATTCTATAGAAAGTCGTTCATAAAAAAATGACTATCTATATTTAGATAGCCATGCTATGTGGTCCTTTACGTAAAGATAAAGGTGTTAAGCCAATACTTGTGCGATAAGCACGAATCAATCGTTCCATGACACGTCGATTCTCATCGGCGCTCATACCTAAGACTCTTAAGACGAGCCCTTCACTCTCAATGGCCGATAGGCCACAGAGACTAGACGTCTCCATCTGATCTAAGATCTCGCGAAAGGCTTTGACTTTCTGATCATTGAGATCTTCATCAATGATCGTTACAGAATTGAAATTACTATAGCCTTCAAAGTAGCCTAATTGCTTCATTGGATCCCGTCTAGGATCGACGAGTAAGAAGTCATTGAAGAGTAATGTCTCGTTGCGGTAGATACGTGAGCGAATGCCTATTTTATGGAAACAGAAATCCTCGCCGTTTTGATCATAACCAGATGTCAGACCATCCGTTAAAATCAGCTTGGCATGATCAGATAAATAGAAGGTACTATACTGATTAAATAAAGCTTTCCCATAAGGAATGGTCTCATCAAAATAGTATTCACATAAGGCACTCTCCCCCACATGAACGATGCAGTCCTGTCTTGTCGTTTTCCCATTTTCACATTTATAAATGTAGTTAGGGGTCTGTGTTGTTAAAATGGCATGCGTCGACGCATCTAAGGTCACTTCCTGCAGATACTGTTCGCCTTCGGTGTAGCCGCCACCGGTGGATATTAAGAAATAATAAGGAAGATGCTCATCGTTAGGCTGACTCGCCGAAATACGAGAGTTGCCATGACGATAAAGATCATAGGCGATACTGCGATCGCATCTTTTAACAAAATGCATCCGGATCTCACCGGCTAGAGGTCCTCGAGCAGACAATCCTTTTTCAGCCATTCCACAACACCATCCAAACCTTCATCTGTTTTTAAGTTGGTGAAAAAGAATTTTCCATCACCACGGAACTCCTGTGAGACTTTACGCATATTTTCTAGATTGGCACCAACATAAGGTGCTAAGTCGATCTTATTAATAATAAAGAGGTCCGACTTGATCATCCCCTGACCAGCTTTGGAAGGGATCTTTTCTCCTTCAGCACAGTCGATAATATAAATAGAAAAATCGACCAGTTCTGGTGAGAATGTGGCTGCTAAGTTATCACCGCCACTTTCCACAAAGATAATATCAAGGGTATGATCAAAGCGTTTCTCTAGTTCATCAATAGCCGCAAAGTTCATCGATGCATCCTCACGGATGGCCGTATGTGGGCAGCCCCCAGTCTCTACCCCGATAATACGATCTTCATCTAAGACGGAATTTTTAGCCATATATTCGGCATCCCATTTGGTATAGATGTCATTGGTAATGACCGCCATGGAATACTCATCTTTTAAACGACGTGTTAAGCGTTCGATCAGCTGTGTCTTACCTGAGCCAACTGGTCCCCCAACACCGATTCTTAAAGCACGTTTCATAATCTTGCCTCCTACGACATAAATAATCTCGCCGCCTGAGATTCATGACGAATCTGAGCCAGCTCTAAGCCTGGTGCATTGGCGCCAAGCATTTCTTCATCGTACGTGATGACTTCATCAAACTGAGCATCGATCAGTTTGGTCACATCATGTAAGATGACCTGTCCTTCTCTCTGTCCTAATGGAACTGCACGGACGGCATTCTGCACTAAAGTACTCGCTACAGAATAGCCATACATATGGAAAATATCTTTCGCTTCTAAGCCCATAAAATAGGCAAAAAGAGAAAAGACAATGGACGGATTGCCATATGCCTCTTCCTCTTCGACTTTTGAAGCATAAGAATTTAAAAGTGGAATCGCATCGCCATAGATCTTCTGAATCAGGATGTACATCTGTCTTGCGATCAGCTTCGTCCCATCACGAGTTTCCTTCGCTAATGTCGACTTGGTGATCAAGTCATCATAGCGTAGGATCTCTTCAATGGAAGCATCCTTGCATAAAATCGTTAATAAGCCTTCACCATAGCAGTACTGGCTTCGGAAATAATTTTCGATCCATTCCCGAAATTGCGGTGCTTTCTTGATCTTATGACGAACGAGATAGTTTTCCATACCAAAGGAATGATTGAAGGTCCCAATGGGGAATGTGGAATCACAAACCTGAAAAACATCCACAAGTGTCTGAATATTAGTCATGGTGATGGTGATGATGATGATGATGTGGTGTTAGATTCGCATATTTCATTGGTGTATCTAACTGCATCTTTTCAATGACGTAAGATGCCCCCTCTTCATCAAGGGTCTTTTTGACCACTTCATCATATAACATCGTGATCTTACCCCCACTGACCTGGACAGGTTTATGTAAGTTTCCCAGCATATGAGCGATCTTGCCCATATCATCAATGTCTTTTGGGGTAATGATGATGACCTCATCAGGAATGGCCTCTAAAACAAGTAATTCATGATCACTTAATTGAAAAGCTGAACCATTCTCTAAAGACTGTGTCTCATCCTCTAAACGAATGCCATAGTCATGACCATGGTCAGACGTCACTCTTAAGATGGATTTTAAAAGATCATCACTCTTCACCAGTGCTGTTTCCACATGGTAGTCCTCTAAATGGGGAATGTCTTTCACATTCCCATAAATTGTATCAAGTATCATGGTCGACCTTCTTTCAACTAGAAGAAATAGTAACGCTGTGCTAAAGCGACTTCATCGACTGGATCACAGGTAATTTCTTCACCATCGATCGTGACAATAAAGGTCTGTGGATCGATCTTGATGGTCTTTGGTGTATAGTTATTCAGCTTCATATCACGTTTGGTTAGATTTCTTGTCTTATGGACTGGTAAGACGATCTTATCTAAGCCTAACTTTTCCTTAATGCCATGTTCATAAGCATAAGTGGATACGAAGGTAATACATGTTTTATGCATTGCTTTGCCATAAGCGCCATACTGATCACGCATCATACGTGGTTCAGGTGTTGGTAATGAAGAGGATGCATCACCAACGACGCTGTAAGCAATGACGCCAGCTTTTAAGACTAACTTTGGTTTAGCACCAAAGAATTTTGGATCCCAGATCACTAAGTCGGCATATTTACCAGGTTCAACAGAACCAATATAATCACTGACACCATTGACGATGGCTGGGTTGATCGTATATTTGGCAACATAACGTTTAATACGTTCGTTATCTGAATATTCATAGTCACCTTCTAATGGTCCACGCTGTTTCTTCATCTTATCGGCTAACTGCCAGCATCTCATCGCCACTTCACCAACACGGCCCATGGCCATGGCATCTGAAGTCATAACAGATAAGGCGCCCATATCATGAAGCACATCTTCAGCGGCGATCGTCTGTTTACGCACACGTGATTCCGCAAAGGCCACATCTTCAGGCACCTTTGGATCTAGGTTATGACAGACCATCGTCATATCGAATAATTCATCAACAACATTGGTCGTATAAGGATCTGTTGGGTTTGTCGAAGATGGTAAAATATTGTTTTCACCAGCGACGATCATAATATCCGGTGCATGACCACCGCCAGCGCCTTCAGTGTGGAAGGTATGGACCGTACGTCCAGCAAAGGCGTTCAATGTATTTTCTACGAAGCCACCTTCGTTTAAGGAGTCTGTATGAACGGCATACTGTACATCATATTCATCACAGGCTTTTAAGGAATTATCAATACCCGCAGCGGTAGCGCCCCAGTCTTCATGCGTCTTGACACCAGCTGCCCCAGCTCTGATCTGTTCGGCAATCGTTTCTGGTGTCGCCCCAGCACCTTTGGCGAGAAAGCCATAGTTCAATGGATCATCATCCACCGCTTCTAACATACGATGAATATGGTAGGCACCAGGTGTGGTCGTAGCCGAGTTCGACCCATCGGCAGGACCAGTCCCGCCACCAAATAATGTGGTAATCCCATTATCTAAGGCTGCATGTGCTAAGCCAGTTGATAAGTAATGGGCATGTAAGTCGATACCGCCAGCTGTGACGATCAAGCCTTCACCAGAAATGGCTTCGGTACTTGCGCCAACGACGAAATCAATATCATCCATGATATCTGGGTTGCCGCCTTTCCCGATGGCTAAGATCTTGCCATCACGGATCCCGATATCAGCTTTATAAATACCTGTATAGTCAATAATGAGGGCCCCAGAAATGATCGTATCAGCGACCATTGGGTTACTTTCACGAGTCATTGTTGCATTGACGCCCATGCCATCTCGTAAGACTTTCCCGCCACCGAACTTACTTTCCTGTCCAGCCACAGTATAGTCTTTTTCAACACGGGCAAATAAGTCAGTATCTCCTAAGCGGACACTGTCGCCGACAGCAGGTCCAAACATCTGCGAATACTGTTTTCGATCCATCTTGAAACTCATTACTCTCCCTCCTTCTTATGGGCATATTTGTCGAGATCTAAATAGCCATTGACTTTATTATTAAAGCCATAGACTCTTCGACTGCCGCCAAAATCAATCAATGGGACTGTTCGTACTTCCCCTGGTTCAAAACGAATAGCTGTTCCTGCTGGAATGTCTAAACGTTTGCCATAGGCTTTTTCACGATCAAAGATCAGACCGCTGTTGGCTTCATAAAAATGGAAATGAGAGCCGACCTGTACGGCACGGTCACCACTATTTTTAACTTCTATTTCAATGGCTTCATAGCCTTTATTGTATTCAATAGGCTCATCTGAAGCATAATGATATTCTCCAGGAATCATCGTTTTCCCTCCTATCTGATGGGATCATGGATCGTGACTAATTTTGTTCCATCGACGAAGGTCGCTTCGACCTGGATCATTGGAATCATTTCTGGAACACCTTCCATGACATCTTCACGTGTAAGGATCTGGCCGCCTTCATTCATTAATTCTGCAACGCTTTTCCCGGCACGTGCACCTTCTAAAATATAACTTGTAATTAACGCGACACTTTCTGGATGATTCAGCTTGATGCCACGATCTTTTCGATCCTTGGCGATCATGCCTGCTAAAGAGATCATCATTTTTTCACGCTCACGTTCAGTTAGCCACATAATCTTCCTCCTCCAATTATTATTTTGGCCACATATTCACTAGCATTAAAAAGCCAGGGATCCAGGCTGTGACGACACCTTCGATCACACTGAGCCAGGCAGGAAACTTTCCTAAGTTCATCTTTAAATTATTGGTCAGGAAACCGGTAAGCCAGAGGATGCCCCATGCCCACCAGATGATGCCATAGATGGCATTGCCGCCATAACCAACGAAGCATAAAGCGCCAGCTGGAATGGCATTAATAGCGACAAATAATGAGAAGATCCCATATAAACGCTGATCAAGATCAAAGATCGTATTGATAGCGGTATAAAAATAAGTAAAAGCGAAAAGTAAACCTGTAGCTGAAGCATAGAACCAGCTATTAGGCTGTGATGAAATAATGCCATAAGATAAAGCCACTAAATTTAAGATCAAGCTTAATCCTCCAGTAAAGATATTCATCACGGCTAAGGATTTATCCTTGACTCCAATAATGGTCGCAAAACCATTCGAAATCAGGACAATCCCTACGTATAGTAGAATACATCCAAGCATTAGCATTCCCCCTTCGTGTCACCTTATGATTTATGAAGCAGCTGTTCTCTTACGACATGCTTAGGATCTTTCACAAGTAAAATCACGATCCAAATAATTAAAGCAAGTGCGACAACACTTAAGCCTAAAAATGAATCATTGATCATATCGCTTACAGCTGGTGTAAAATACTTTGCACCAAGTTCTACATATTCAAAGATGGCATCAACAAACCACATCAAGCCAGCACCCCAGAACATTAAACATAATGTGCCAACTTTTAATTCACGAGCTTTACTAGATGTATACCAAATCACAGTTGTAACAACTGCGGCAATGATTGTAATTAATAGTGTCATACGCTAGCCTCCTTGATTGTCTTCTTATCTTCAATAGATTTACCAGACCCAGTTGTCTTATCCGTACTTGGATGCGTGATCTTGAACGTAATAAACGTTGCAATGAGCCAAACTAAAGTGACTAAAAGTGCCATAGTGACACCAACCGTAGACATTTCATGAAGCATCGCAGCTGTATCAGCTGGATTCTTAGCAGCTGTTAAGAATGGGAAAAATGGAACCACTTCACCATGCCATAC
>ONFH01000136.1 GCA_900317015.1 uncultured Erysipelotrichaceae bacterium
ATAAAGCATAAATAAGCAGGACAATATAAAACAGCTGAAATTTTTTACTATTCAACAAAAAAACCTCCGCCTACTTTTTTTACTGTAGATGGAGGAAAAAGTCAATTCATTAATTTGAAATTCAAATATTTATTTTCGATAAGACTGTGTTTCAAGAATGGCATTGGCATTCGCGATACGATCAGCTTTTGGGGGATCGATATCTTCAAGGGCATAGTCTAATCCTAATTCCTTCCATTTATACACACCTAAGGTATGGTAAGGTAAGACTTCCACTCTTTCCACATTCTTTAATAACTTAATGAAGTCACGTAAAGCCAGTAAGTCTTCATCATAATCAGAACGTTCAGGCACTAAGACATGTCTGATCCAGACTGGCTTATTGATATCTGATAAATAAGTGGCCATATCTAAAACGTTCTCATTGCTTTGACCAGTAATGACTTTATGACGTTCGTTATTGATCTCCTTAATATCTAATAATAAGAGATCCGTGTATTCCATTAATTCATTGAACTTAGAGAACCATGGTTCCTTACGAGTAAAGCAGGCTCCTGATGTATCAATACATGTATTGATATGATACTTTTTGGCTTTCTTAAAGAGATCGAGCAAAAAGTCGATCTGCATTAATGGTTCTCCACCAGAAACTGTGATTCCGCCTTTATCACCCCAGTAGTCTTTATAACGAATGGCCTGACGCAATAATTCATCCGCAGTTTTTTCTTCGTACTTTTCACTGCCCCAAGTATCAGGGTTATGACAGAACTGGCATCTAAATGGGCAGCCGTGTAAAAAGATCAAGAAGCGCACGCCTGGACCATCGGCTGAACCAAAGCTGTCAATTGAATGTACTTTTCCTTTAATATCCATAAACATATCCTCTTTCGTTAAAAAAGGCCTCCAAAGAGGCCTTTATGATTATTTTATAAATGATCGTGGCAAGTTCTTGCAATGACGTCTAACTGCTGTTCTCTTGTTAAGTCAATGAACTTAACGGCATAACCAGATACACGAATTGTGAAGTTTGCATATTCTTCTTTTTCAGGATGTTCCATTGCATCAATCAACTTTTCAGTACCGAATACATTTACGTTTAAGTGATGAGCACCCTTTCTGAAGTAACCATCTAAGACAGAGACTAAGTTGTACTTTCTTTCTTCATCTTCATTACCTAAAGCTGAAGGGTTGATCGTCTGAGTGTTAGAAATACCATCTAAGGCATATTCATATGGTAATTTAGCAACTGAGTTTAATGAAGCTAATAAACCAGACTTTTCAGCACCGTATGCTGGGTTAGCACCTGGTGATAATGGTTCTCCAGCTTTTCTTCCATCAGGAAGAGCACCTGTAGCTTTACCATAAACAACGTTAGAAGTAATTGTTAAGATTGAAGTTGTAGGTTCAGAATTACGATATGTATGATGTTTTCTGATCTTCTTCATGAATGACTTTAATAACCAAACTGCGATGTCATCAGCACGGTCATCATCATTACCATATCTTGGGAAGTCGCCTTCTGTTTCGTAGTCGACAACTAAACCATTTTCATCACGAATCGTCTTAACCTTTGCATATTTGATTGCAGAGATTGAGTCTACGACGTGAGAGAAGCCAGCGATACCAGTTGCGAATGTACGACGTACATCAGTATCGATTAAAGCCATTTCAGCTGCTTCATAATAATATTTATCATGCATGTACTGGATCAAGTTTAATGTATTGACATATAAACCAGCTAACCATTCCATCATGTCATCGAATTTTTCCATAACTTCGTTATAGTCTAAGTATTCAGAAGTGATTGGACGATACTTAGGACCAACCTGATCCTTCGTCTTTTCATCAACACCACCGTTGATTGCATAAGTTAAGCACTTTGCTAAGTTTGCACGAGCACCGAAGAACTGCATTTCTTTACCTGTCTGAGTTGCAGATACACAGCAGCAGATTGAGTAGTCATCGCCCCATACTGGTCTCATAACTTCATCGTTTTCATACTGAATTGAAGAAGTCTGGATAGAGATTCTTGAAGCGTATGCTCTAAACTTCGTTGGTAAGTTAACTGTATATAATACTGTTAAGTTTGGTTCTGGAGATGGACCCATGTTTTCTAATGTATGTAAGAAACGGAAACATGTCTTTGTAACTAAAGAACGTCCATTGTTGCTCATACCACCAACTTCAAGAGTTGCCCATACTGGGTCACCTGAGAATAATTCGTTGTATGAAGGAATACGAGCGAACTTAACCATTCTGAACTTCATAACTAAATGGTCAATTAATTCCTGTGCATGAACTTCATCAAGAACACCATTTAATAAGTCTCTCTGGATGTAGCAGTCGATGAATGTAGAAACACGACCAACTGACATAGCTGCACCATTCTGAGTCTTGATTGCTGCTAAGTAACCGAAGTATAACCACTGAATGGCTTCCTTAGCATTTGATGCTGGACGAGAAATGTCATAGCCATAAGCTTTAGCCATTTCTTTCATGCCTTTTAAGGCTTTGATCTGTTCTGCGATTTCTTCTCTTAACTGAACGATATCATTTGTCATATCGCCAGAGATACAGTTTGCTAAATCTTCCTGTTTCTTTTCAATCAAGAAATCAATACCATATAAGGCAACACGACGATAGTCACCAACGATACGGCCACGGCCATATGTATCTGGAAGACCAGTAATAACATGTGAATGTCTAGCCTTCTTCATTTCTGGTGTATAAACATCAAAAACGGCCTGGTTGTGTGTTTTATGATATTTTGTAAAGATTTCGTGTAATTTTTCTGATGGCTGATAACCATAAGTTGTACAAGCCTGTTCAGCCATACGAATACCACCGTAAGGCATGAATGCACGTTTTAATGGTTTATCAGTCTGTAAACCTACGATCTGTTCAAGATCTTTCATAGATTCATCAATATATCCTGGACCATAAGCTGTTAAACCAGAAACAACTTCTGTTTCCATATCAAGAACGCCGCCTTTAGCACGTTCTTCTTTCTGTAATTCCTGTAATCTACCCCAAAGCTTATTTGTAGCTTCAGTTGGGCCAGCTAAGAATGATTCATCACCAGTATATTCCGTGTAGTTATCCTGGATGAAGTTTCTGACGTTGATATCATCACGCCATGAATCACCAAAGAAGCCATCCCATTCTTTTTCAAAACGTTCTGCCATATTTATATCCTCCTATTGTCGAAAAATGAATTTTTGTAAGCACATACATTTTTCTTGACAAGCATCATGATATCAGTTATCAGGAACTTTGTCTATCATTTTGATTTATTTTTTTAGTAACGGTTCTCATTTACAACGCTTTCATTTTCGATTTTAAGACAATATTTGGTGATAATCTAAATATCGAATTATTATTTTCGCATTTGCAAATATTTTAATAAGATTTTCTCACGATTACAGTTTATAAAAAAGTTAGGAACTTTTATCCTAACTTCTTCTCTAATGCATCACAGATCACTTTTGAAGCTTTCCCGAAGATCATCGTGACGGTATCTGCCCCCTGAACGACCCCCGAAGCGCCTAAAGCTTTAATATCATTTAACACGACACCGGTCTGAACTTTTAATGTGGCCCTTAATGTCGAAGGCGTACTTTCACATTTGACGATATTATCCTTGCCGCCTAATGCCTGGATCAAGGCATCTAAATCGATCGGACATTGTGATTCTTTCTTTTTCTTTAACCCTTTTGAAATAAAGTAAGCGATCACCACAATGACGATGACTGCCACAACACATAAAGCAATGATCATCGGTGTTGTCAATGATGTATTTCCCATTTTCTTCACCTCATTTTTAATTGAACTAATCTCAAATTATAGTATACTATATGCGAGAAAAAATTGAAATGTAAATTGGAGGTGAGCAGATGGGTTTCATCGAAACGATCAAGAAACACCCGCTTATCATTATATTATGTGTCTTATGTGCCATCTCAACAATTACGATTGCTAGTGCCGTACCTTACATGACCAATATCGCTCATCCAGAACGTATGTGGATCATGCAGCTCGCTTATTACGGCATTGGTGCTTTAATTGCTTATATTATTTATAAGATCGGGATGGACTCCTTATATAACAACATCAGATTATTGTATTGGATCTTTATGATCCTATTGATTGGACTGGCCGTCGACCACTTATGTTACACCAAGCTGATTCATCATCATGTGGTGCCATTCGCATCTTATGTCAATGGATCGACCTGCTGGTATAACTTAAAAGTCTTTTCCCTGCAGCCATCTGAATTTATGAAGATCATCATGGTGATGTATCTGGCTCAGATGACTAAGGAATATAACGAAAAGGTCTTAGTGAGAACAACGGAAAGTGAACTGCATTACATTGGGCAAGTGCTCAAGATCGCTCTTCCGCCAGCTATTCTTGTCTTATTAGAAAATGATACAGGGGTCATCATGATCATGGCCGTGGCCTGTTTCTTCATTCTTGTCTCGAGTGGTCTTCATCGAAAGTGGTTTATCGGCATCGGCGTGATCGTCGTGGTCGCAATTCTCCTCTTCTCGTATCTATTCGTTTATCACAACGGGATCTTTACAACGCTCGTCAGTGGACATCGACTCGATCGATTCTACGGCTGGCTCGATCCAGAAGGAACCGCTTCGAACCAAGGGATGCAGTTATGGTTCGCCGAGTTATCTTATGGGACAGCTTCATGGTTTGGCCATGGTTTTAGAGCAAGTGTGATGACCTTCCCGGAAGGACATACAGACTTCATCTTTGCGGTCATCTGTTCTGACTTTGGTTATCTTGGTGCGCTTGTAACGATCGCCGCGATCGTGATCTTCGACATCGTTCTTTTACGCATCGGCTATCGCAGTGATAACGATCGTGATAAGCACTATACGATGGGCATCTTCGGCTGTCTGATCTTCCAGCAGGCCTGGAATATCGGCATGGTCTTAGGTTTAGCTCCAATTACCGGGATCACCTTACCACTCATTTCTTATGGTGGTTCTTCCCTTCTCTCATACCTGTTTGCGATGGGTGTCTTCTTTGATATCGATCATATGAATAACATCACATCACTTTCTACCAAAGAATACAAATAATGCTTAGGTCGCTGACCTAAGCATTTTCTTTTGCCTTTTCAAGCATTATTTACCAATGACAGAAATTCTTTCCTTGATGTGATTGCCCTTTTCAATCTCATCCACAAAGGCAATGGCATAATCACTATATGAAATGGCAGATTCGCCACGTTCATTGACGAAGAATTCTTCACCGCCTAATACATATTCACCAGTACGAGCTCCATCAGCCTGAAAATCTGCAGCTGGTGAGATGTATGTCCATAAAACATCATTTCTCTTTCTTAATTCATTAAGAGCTTCACCCATAGCAGTTGCTAAAGGTTGGAAAGCATCTGGAAAATCAGGTGTCTGTGATAATGTTGTTGTATGTTCCTTGTCCACATATAATGAACCGGCACCGCCGACGATGACTAAGCGTACGTCCGTATCCTTTAATAAGTTACATAAATGCGCTAATGTCTTGGAATGTAGTGGCAATGTTTCAGGTGTCCATGCGCCAAAGGCATCGACTACAACGTCAAAACCAGCTAAGTCTTCCTTCGTTAAATCAAAGATATCCTTCTTAATATATGTTTTGGCATCGGTATTGTTTTCCTCATGACGGCCAAATGCTGTCACGCTGTTTCCTCTGTTCACTGCTTCTGTAATAATTTTTCTAGCGGCCTTTCCGTTGGCAGCTACGACTGCTATATTTTTCATGTTCTGTTCCTCCTCTAGATGTAACTCTTTCTGTTTCACTTGCTTGTAATATACATGATTACATCTTAGCTGTCAACAGTTTTATTACATCTTTTTTAGATTTAAAGAAAAAGAAGATCAAAAACGATCTTCCTTCTTAAAATGGTAGATTTTTGAATCAAATGGATGAGGGAATGAT